>NZ_JAMHGA010000044.1 GCF_023660105.1 Desulfovibrio aminophilus
CGCCGGGCCAAGGCCCGGCGGGCGCGCCGACGCATTGAAAGGGGTCCAGGGGCCAGTGGCCCCTGGCCGCCGGAGGCCTATTTTCTTTCCTTCTCCACCAACTTCCCCAACAACTCGTAGGCCGCGACGAAGCTGTCCAGGCGGGCCTCGCCGGCGCCCACGAGGTCGTAGCCCGTGCCGTGGTCCGGGGAGGTGCGGGGAAACGGCAGGCCCAGGGTGGTGTTCACGGCCTCGCCGAAGTGCAGGAGCTTGAGCGGGCCGAGGCCCTGGTCATGGTACATGGCCAGGACCGCCGAATAGCGCCCCTTGGCCGCGAAGTGGAAGACCGTGTCCGCGGGCAGGGGCCCGGCCACGTCCAGGCCCAGGGCGCGGGCCTCCTCGATGGCCGGGGTGATGACCTCGATCTCCTCGCGGCCGATGCGGCCCCACTCCCCGGCGTGGGGATTCAGGCCGCAGACCGCCACGGGCTCGGCCAGGCCCAGGCGGCGGACGAAGGCGTGCGTCAGGAGCAGGCAGTTGAGCACGGCCTGGTGGGTGACGAGGCGCGGCACGTCGGCCAGCGGCGGATGGGTGGTGACCAGGCTCACGCGCAAGACCGGGCCGCAGAGATGCATGCAATGGCCCTCGGGCCCGGTGCCCAGGCGCTCGGCCAGGAACTCCGTGTGGCCGGGGAAATCGAACCCGGCGGCCTGGAGCATGGCCTTGTTCAGCGGACAGGTGAGCAGGCCGTGGGCCTGACCGGAGAGCAGGAAGCGCGTGGCCCACTCCAGGCTGATCCCGGCCGCGCGGCCTCCGGCCACGGTGGCCTGGCCGGGCGGCACGTCCAGACCGGCCAGTTCCGGCGGCTCGAAGAGATAGAGCCCCGGGCGTTCGGGCCGGGCGGAAGGATCATCCAGGCGTTCATAGAAAGGCTCGCCCAGGCGCGCCAGGGCGGGCTCCGGGCCGATGAGGATCACCGGGCCCGTGGGCGCGACGGCGGTGAAGAAACGCCGGACCAGCTCCGGGCCGAGCCCTCCAGGGTCGCCCAGGGTCAGGCAGACGGTCTTGGTCATGGTCATCCTTGAGTGAAGGCGACGGCGGCCAGGGGCGGCAGGCTCAAGGACAGGCTCCAGCCCCGGCCCTCGCGGTGGAAGGCCTCGGCGCCGCCGTTGTTGCCCAGGTTGGAACCGCCGTAGATGGCGGCGTCGGAATTGAAGACCTCGCGCCACCAGCCCTGGCCGGGGCAGCGCATGGCGTAGCCCTGGCGCGGCACGGGCGTGAAGTTGAAGACCCAGAGCACGGGGGCCTGGCCCGGAGCCTTGCGGGCGAAGCCCAGGACCGAGGCGCGGCTGTCGGCGAAGTCCATCCACTCGAAGCCCTGCCAGGAGTGGTCCTCGCGGTGCATGACCGGGAGGTCGCGGAGCAGGCGGTTCAGGTCGCCCACCAGCCGGGAGATGCCGGTGTGGGTGTCGAAGCTGTGCAGAATCCAGTCCAGCTCGGCCTGGGAGTTCCACTCGTTCCACTGGCCGAACTCGCCCCCCATGAACAGGAGCTTCTTGCCCGGATGCGCCCACTGGTAGGCCAGGAGCAGCCGCAGGTTGGCGAACTGCTGCCACATGTCGCCGGGCATCTTGGAGAGCAGCGCGCCCTTGCCGTGGACCACCTCGTCGTGGGACAGCGGCAGGACGAAGTTCTCGGTGAAGGCGTAGATCATGGAAAAAGTCAGCTTGTTCTGGTGAAAGCTGCGGTGGATGGGCTCGTAGTGGAAATAGTCCAGGGTGTCGTTCATCCAGCCCATGTTCCACTTGAAGGTGAAACCCAGGCCGCCGGTGTAGGTGGGCCGGGAGACTCCTGCCCAGGCCGTGGACTCCTCGGCGATCATGGCCGCGCCGGGAAAGTGGGCGTGGACCACGGTGTTCAGCTCCTGGAGCAGGTGGATGGCCTCCAGGTTCTCGTTCCCGCCGAAGGCGTTGGGAATCCACTCCCCTTCCTTGCGGGAGTAGTCCAGATACAGCATGGAGGCCACGGCGTCGATGCGCAGCCCGTCGATGTGAAATTCCTTGAGCCAGTAAAGGGCGTTGGCCAGCAGGAAGTTCTTCACCTCGTTGCGGCCGTAGTTGAAGATGTAGGTGCCCCAGTCCGGGTGCTCGCCCTTGCGCGGGTCCATGTGCTCGTAGAGCGCCGTGCCGTCGAAGCGGCCGAGGCACCAGTCGTCCTTGGGGAAGTGCCCCGGAACCCAGTCCAGGATCACGCCGAGGCCCGCTTGGTGGCAGTGGTCGATGAAGTCCTTGAGGTCTTCGGGGCGGCCGAAGCGCGAGGTGGGGGCGAAGTAGTGGCTGGTCTGATACCCCCAGGACTCGTCCAAGGGGTGCTCGGCCAGGGGCATGAACTGGATGTGGGTGAAGCCCAGGTCGCGGACGTAGGGAATGAGCTCGTCGGCCAACTCGGACCAGGTAAGAAAACGGCCGTCGCGGCGACGCCAGGAACCCGCGTGGACCTCGTAGACCGACATGGGCTCGTGCAGGCGGGGCCCGGTTTCCCGCCGGGCGGCCATCCAATCCTGGTCGCGCCACTCGTGGTTGTCCAGGCTCCAGGCCACGGCCGCGTTGCCCGGACGCATCTCGGCGAAGAAGGCCATGGGGTCGGTCTTCAGGGCCAGGTGGCCGGACTGGTGGCGCACGGCGTACTTGTAGAGCGTCCCCTGGCCGAGTCCGGGGATGAACCCGGCCCAGATGCCCGAGGAGCCCACGGGGTGCAGGTGGTGGCGTTCGCTGTGCCAGCCGTTGAAGTCCCCGACCACGCTCACCGCGCGGGCGTTGGGCGCCCAGACCGCGAAGCGGTAGCCCGGGAGGCCCGCGGCCTCGCCTTCGTCGGGGGTGCGCGGATGCGCCCCGAGGATGCGATAGAGATCCCAGTGTTCGCCCCGGCCGAAGAGGTGCAGGTCGAAGGGGGGGATGTAGACCGGAATGGTCCGGGACGTGTTCACTGTCAGTTTTCTTCGGAAGCGGACTGCTTCATGCAGTCGTCGTAGAAGAGGCACTCCGACTGGTCGCAGAACCCTCCATCGGCGCGGCCGTAGCAATCGAAGTTGCCCTCCGCCCTCTGGATGGCGCGAATGGCGTCCTTTTTGCTCATGTTCCCGATCTTGACTTCCTTCCTCCTGGCCATGGCGCGGACGTCCTGCATCTTCATTGCCCTGCTCCTTTGGGTCCTGGACCCAACAAGCGGTTTTGCCTCAATACCCGCGAATATAGTCATTCCCGCAACGGCAGGCAAGGCCGTCACGAAATCTTCACCCGACGGGCCTATGCCAGCCGGGCGCCGATGTCCTGATAGAGCTTGATGTAATCCCCGGCGGAGCGGTCCCAGGTGAAGGCCTGGTGCATGGCCCGGTCCACCATTCCGGCCCAGGCGTGCTTGTCTTCCTTCCAGAGCTTGATGGCCAGGTTGATGGTCCAGAGGAACTGCTCGGCCGAGGGCTCGGCGAAGGTGAAGCCCGTGGCCGCCGGATCGGGATAGGGCACGATGGTGTCGATGAGCCCGCCCACGGCCGTGGCCACGGGAATGGCCCCGAAGCGCAGGGCGTACATCTGGGTCAGGCCGCAGGGCTCGTAGCGCGAGGGCATGAGGAAGATGTCCGACCCGGCCTGGATGCGGTGGGCCAGATCCTCGGAATAGCCCACCACCACGGCCAGACGGCCGGGGTATTCCTCGATGAGTTCCATCAGCCGCGCCTCGTGCTTGAGATTGCCCTCGCCGAGGGCCACCACGCCCACCTGCTTCTTCATCAGCCTGGGGATGATGCCGATGAGCAGGTCGATGCCCTTCTGGCCGCGCATGCGGCCGATGAAGCTCAACAGCGGCTTGTCCTCGAGCTGGTCCGAAAGATAGAGTTCGCGGATGAGGGACTTCTTGCACTCGCGCTTCCCGGAGGGATCGCCGACGTCGTAGGAGCAGGACAGGAACTTGTCGCCGTCCGGGTCCCAGACGTCGTAGTCCGCGCCGTTGAGGATGCCCCGCAGCACGGGCCGCCGCTTGTTCAGGATGCCCTCCAGGCCGCAGCCGAACTGGGGCGTGAGAATCTCCCTGGCGTAGGAGGGGCTCACCGTGGTCACGGCGTCGGCGTAGGCGATGCCCGCCTTGAGCAGGTTGAAGTCCCCGAAATACTCGGCCCCGTCCATGTGCCAGGCCGCGTGGTCCAGGCCGCATTCCCAGAACAGGCGCGAGGAGAAGCGGCCCTGGAAGGCCAGGTTGTGGATGGTCATGACCGTGCGGGTGTCGGCCCAGCGCGGGTCCTTCTTGCGCAGGAACCAGACATAGGCCGGAGCCAGGGCGGTCTGCCAGTCGTGGGCGTGGATCACGGCCGGGGGCTCGGGCAGCCGGGAGGCGAACTCCAGCGCGGCCCGGCAGAAGAAATTGAATCGCTCGCAGTTGTCGAAGTAGTCGCCGTCGTAGGTATTGTAATAGAAGCGGCGGTCGAAGTACTCGCCCCGGGCCAGGAAGTAGACCGGCATGCCGTGGTAGTCGGTCTGGTAAACGTCGGCCGTGACCGGGGGCCAGGGATAGCCCACGGGAATGTGCGACTGGGTCAGGCGGAGCTTGTAACCCGCGGTGGACAGGCGGCCGTACATGGGTGTGAGAACCGCCGTGTTGATCCCCTTGCGGTGCAGCGCCAGGGGCAGCGCGCCGAGCACGTCGCCCAGTCCGCCGGTCTTGGAAAAGGGATACATCTCCGAGGTGAGGAAGAGGACGAGGGGCTTTCCGGCCATGGCTCTCTCACGACCCGGGCGAGCCGGGGCTTGCGGCGCCGGGGTCGCGGCGTCCGAGATCGCGGGCGAAGTCGCCGAGGATGCGGGCGTGGTCGAAGGCCAGCGGCGGCAAGGCGTCCAGGGGGAAGAAGCGGGCCGAGCGGGCGTCGTCGCCGCCTCGTGGTTCGGCCGGATTCTCGGCCTGGGCCGTGTAGACCACGCTCAGGGTGTGCCCCCTCGGGTCGCGGGCCGGGTCGGAATAAACCCCCAGCAGGCCCGTGAGGACCACGCGCAGACCGGTTTCCTCCCGCGCCTCGCGCACGGCGGCCTGCTCGCAGGTCTCGCCCCGGTCCACGAACCCTCCCGGCAGGGCCCAGCCCAGGGGTGGGTTGGCCCGCTCCACCAGGACCACACCCCGCGAAGGGTCGAAGATCACGGCGTCCACCGTGGGCAGGGGATTGCGCGGCTCCGGCAAGGCAGCCCCGCAATGCGGGCATTTCCGATCGTTCATCGTGTCGGGTATCCACTTTCGGGGCCGGCAGCCCCGCCGCATCGCATTCTTTGTATCATACCGGAACTATTGTTACCGCACAATGACACGAAAGACGGGAAAAAAGCGCACCATAGAGATTATCATACGCGGCGGGGGAAGTCTCGACCAAACCCGCTGAAAACGAAAAGGCTTCCGGGGACCGTCCCCGGAAGCCCGTTTCGTGCTTCGGTGCAAAAGAAAGGATGCTTGAGCCATAGCAGGGAGCGTGCCAACTCCAGGGAGCATGTGCACATTTCCTTTTTATTCAATGAATCCAGCATGAAGGATGCACAGATCGCAACACCCGGCCCAACACGCCGGGAGGCGAAACGGTTCCAGTTTTTGCACCTCGTGCTCGCTCTTGAGTCTCGGGCGGCGGCACTATCGACCATAACCGCATGTTTTCACTTGAAAATATAAATTCTGCCCGGACCAGGGCCCGGGGAGGAAAAAACTGAACCGGCCCGGCCAGGCTCCGCTCCGGACCCGTGGCGCGGGAACGCCGGACGCTGAAAAACGAAAAGGCTTCCGAGGACCGTCCCCGGAAGCCCGTTTCGTGCTTCGGTGCAAAAGAAAGGATGCTTAAGTCATAGCAGGGAGCGTGCCAACTCCAGGACGTATGCGCACATTTATTTTTTATTCAATGAATCCAGCATGAAGAATACACAGATCGCAACTCCCGGCCCAGCACGCCAGGGGGCGAAACGGTTCCAGTTTTTGCACCTCGTGCTCGCTCTTGAGCCTTAATCGGCGGCATCAACAATCGCAATAGTTTGTTTTCACAGATAAATTTAAATTTCGCCCAGGCCCGGGCCCAGGGAGGAAAAAACTGAACCAGCCCGGCCAAGCTCCGCTCCAGACCCGTGGCGCGGGAACGCCGAACGCTGAAAACGAAAAGGCTTCCGAGGACCATCCCCGGAAGCCCATTTCGTGCTTCGGTGCAAAAGAAAGGATGTTTGAGTCATAGCAGGGAGCGTGCCAACCTCGGGCCCGTCCTTTGAAAAAATAAAACATCAAATAATATCAATATATTATGCATTTCCAACGACGCTCCGTCTACAAATGCGAAACCATGCCGCCGGGCCCATTTTTTGTACACGCGAACCACGGCAGCCCGCGCCATAGGTCACGCGAACCGCATCAACAACCAGTAATTGTTAATGAAATGAAAATTATGCCGCCCCCGGCGGGGACGGTTGAAAAAACAGGCCGGATCAGTTCCCGGCCGAAACGCGGAATCCCTGGGCCTCCAGCTCCGAGACCGGCACGGCCCCGGCGCGGATGAGCCGCAGGCGGCCCGGGCCGTCCAGGGCCACCACGGTGGAAGGTGCGCCGCCCGAGGGCCAGGGCTTTTGATCCAGCACGAGGTCGGCCTGTACGGCGAGCACGGGGTCCAGTTCAGCCGGAACCCCCGCCGCTGGTTCCCCGCTCAGGTTGGCGCTGGTGGCCACCAGGGGCGCGCCCGTGGCCGAGCACAACGCGGCCGCCAAGGGATGGGCCGTGACGCGCACGGAGGTGAAGCCCGAGGCGTCCCGGACCGCCGTGGCCAGCCCCCGGGTGCGCACGAGGACCGAGAGCGGGCCGGGCCAGAAGCGTTCGCCCAGGCGCAAGACGTCCCCGGGCATCTCGCCGTCCAGGATGCGGCCGAGCCCGTCCATATCCGCCACCACCACGGGCAGGGGCTTGTTCTCGGGCCTGCCCTTGAGCCGCAGCACCCGGGACACGGCCGCGATGTTGCGGGCGTCGCAGCCCAAGGCGTAGAGCGTCTCCGTGGGGTAGACCAGGACGCCGCCGTGGAGCAGCGCGTCCACGGCGATGCGGATGTCGGTAAATTCCTCGCGCATGGGAAGCCTATAGACTCTCGCTTCCGGCTTTTCAATGCCCGCCGTTTGCCGTAAAGCGGGAACCAGGAGGCCGCCATGCCCGCACCCGCCCCCGACGCCGCCGCGCCGCGCCATCTCTTTCCCGGCCTGCCCCTGGGCTTCGAGGAACCCGACTCCCGCCTGGCCCTGTCCCGCCGGGCCCTGGCCATGGCCGCCGAGAATCCGGCCCTGGGGCCCCTGGCCCGGGGCATGGCCGCCTGGACCTGGCAGCGCGATCCCCTCAGCCAGGGGACCTGCCGCCTGCTGCTGGAGGCGGGCCGGAGCAGCCCGGTCTGCGGCGATGCGGCCGAGGCCCTGGTCAAACGCCTGGACGCCCTGCTTTCCCTGCCCTTCCCGGCCGACGACTGGCAGACCCTGATGCAGTCCGGCGAGCACGTCCTGGTGCTCCGGCACCTCCTGCCCCGCCTGCGGACGCCGGGCACGGGCGCGGCCTGGCTGGCCCGGACCTGGGACTGGCTCATGCGCCTGGGCCGCGCCGACCTGCCCCGGGACATGCTGGAGGCCACGGCCTGGGAACCGGCGCTCCTGCCCCTGCGGGACCGACTCCTGGCCGAGTGGACCCTTTTCCACGCGGCCCCGGGCGAGGCCCTGGAGCGCATCGAGGCCCTGGGCGAGTGCTTCGGCCACTGGCGGCTGCTGGCGGCCTGCGAGGCGCTCACGCACCTCGGCCGGGAGGCCGAGGCCCGCGAACGGCTGGAGGTCCTCTGGCGGCGGCTGCCCTGGCACCCGCACCTGACCCTCAAACTGCACGCCCTGCGCCATGCCCCGGCCCCGGCCCGGGACGCCTCGGACGCCGTGGTCCTGCTCTACTCCTGGAACAAACGCGACCTGCTGCGGGCCACCCTGGAGGGGGTCGCCGGGCCGGACCTGCTCGGGGCCCGCGTGGCGGTCCTGGACAACGGCTCCACGGACGGCGCCGGCGACATGCTCCGCCAGATCGGCGAACGCTTCCCCGAGGGGAGTCTCGAAATCGTCTCCCTGCCGGTGAACGTGGGCGCCCCGGCCGCGCGCAACTGGCTGCTCTCCCTGCCCCAGGTCCGCGCCGCGCAACATGCCGTGTTCCTGGACGACGACGTGGTCCTGCCGACGGGCTGGCTGGCCCGCCTGCTGGGCACGGCCCGCGCCCACCCCGAGGCCGGGGTGGTGGGCTGCCGCATCGTCTCGGCCTCCGCGCCGGTCTGCCTGCAGTCGGCGGACTACAACCTCCTGCCCGGCCGCCACGGCGTGGAGTCCTTCCCGGGCTTTCCCGAAAACATCCACCTCTTCGACAACACGGCCTCGGGCCTCGACCTGGGGCTCTTCTCCTACGTCCGCCGGACCCTGTCCGTGTCGGGCTGCTGCCACGCGCTGCGCGTGGACACCCTGGACTCGGTGGGCGGCTTCGACCTGCGCCTGAGCCCCACCCAGTTCGACGACCTGGAGCGCGACATCCGGGCCAACCTGGCCGGGACGCCGGTGCTCTACGACGGCGGGCTGGCCGTGCGCCACGTGCAGCACTCCAGCCTCGCCCGGGCCAAGAGCGCGGCGGCCGTGGGCCAGGTGCTCGGCAACAAGGTCAAGCTGGAGTGCCTCTACGAGCAGGATCAGGTGAAGCATCTGGCCGAGGCCGGGCTGGACCGGCTTTGGGACGACCTCGCGGCCAAGGAACGGGAACTGCGCGCGGAGACGGCTAGCGCGTGAGCCAGTCGGCGGCCAGGCGCTCCATCTCCTCCGGGGCCAGGGACGGCTCGTCCAGCAGGCCGCGCTCGCGGCGCTGGCGCATGGCCTCATAGAGGATCAGGGCCGCGGCCACGGAGACGTTGAAGCTCTGGACCATGCCCCGCATGGGGATGAACAGCTCGTCCGGGACCAGGGCGCACAGCTCCGGGGAGACGCCCCGGTGCTCGTTGCCCAGGATCACGGCCGTGGGCCCGGAGAGGTCGAAGTCCCAGAGCGGCCGGGCCGTGTCCGAGAAGCCCGTGCGCAGGATGCGGAAGCCCTGGCCGTGGAGCTGGTCCACCAGCGAGGCGGCGTCCTGGTGGCGCACGCGATCGATCCACTTCTTGGCCGAGGCCGAGGACTTCTTGCCCAGGTCGGGCCAGGGCTCGGTGGTGTAGTGCAGATGCACGCGCAGGACCCCGAAGGCGTCGCAGCTGCGGAGAATGGCCGAGACGTTGTGCGGGTCCCAGATGTTGTCCATCACCAGGGTGAGATCCTTGCGGCGATGGGCCAGGACGTTGCGGATGCGTTCTTCCCGTTCCGGTGTGCGCTCTCTGGACATGGGGGGCTTCCTACCCCATGCCCCGGCGGGGCGCAAGGACGGGCGTTATATTTTCCGCGATACCATTGACAAGAAAAACGATTGGCCCGAGACCATAAGGTATGGAACACCCGGGCCAGCGGAGGATGGACACGCCATGAGAGCCCTCATCGCCGAAGACGAATTCCTGAGCCGCAAGATCCTGCTCTCCTACCTGACGACCCTCTTCGACGTGGACATCGTGGTCAACGGCAAGGAGGCCGTGGACGCCTTCAGGATGGCCCGCGAGGAGGGCCGCCCCTACGACCTCATTCTCATGGACATCATGATGCCCGAGGTGGACGGCATGCAGGCCCTGGAGATCATCCGGGGCGAGGAACGGGAGGGCAAGACCCGGCGTCCGGTGCGGGTCATCATGACCACGGCCCTGGACGATCCCAAGGTGGTCATCCGCTCCTTTCACGAGGGCGAAGCCTCGGGCTACATCGTCAAGCCGGTGATCAAGGAAAAGCTGTACGCCGAACTGGAGAAGCTGGGTCTGTTGGGAAGATAGCGCGCCGGGGGACGGCATGGGCGAAGACGACGCCTTGGTCGAGGAGTTCTTCTCCGAGGTCAACGACAAGTATTCCCCCCAGGTCATGGAAGGCCTGGGGCTGCTCGAGGCCGGCGACATCCAGGGCGGCATCGAGATTCTCGCCCGCCCGCTGCACACCATCAAGGGCGTCACCGGCTTCATGACCGGCTTCGAGGCCGCCTCCCGCTTCACCCACAAGGTCGAGGACTACCTCAAGAAGGTCCAGTCCGGCGAGGTCGAGCCCACGGAGCAGAACGTGACCCTGCTCTCCCTGGGCGTGAACATGATCTTCACGGTCATCGAGCAGATCCGCGAACAGGGAGCCCCGGACGAGAGCGAGACCACGGAGATGCTCGAACTCCTGCGCCAGGCCTCCGGCCCGGGCGGCGCGGCCGCCGCCGAGGCCAAGGCCCGGGTGGAGATCGAGCAGCGCGACGGGGTTCTCATCCTGCGCGTCCTGGCCCGGCGCATCCACCTGGGCCCGGAGCGCGAGACCCTGACCCGCGCCGTGGCCGCCGTGCCCGAGGGCGGCAAGGCCCTCCTGGACTTCTCCGGCGTGCTCACCGTGGGCTCGGCGGCCTGGGAGGCGCTGGCCGCCCTGGCCGAAAAACGCGAGATCGCCGTCGCCGGTCTGAGCTTCGACTGCCGCAGCGTGTTCTATTCCTGGGGCCTGGACCGGGCCTTGCGCGCCTTCGCCTCGGCGGAGGACTACTTCCAGGCGGCCTCCGCGCCGCCCGGGCAGTGAGGCGGCCATGCTCGACAGCATCCAGCAGTGCATCGAAACCCTGGAGCAGGGCGTCCTGGACCTGGAATCCGGCTCGGGCCGGACCGCCGAGGTCATGGAGAAGCTCGGGCTCTCGCACGTGAAGCTGCCCTCGGCCCAGGTCATCACCCTCCTGGACATGCTGGCCGACGGCATCACGCCCATGAACCAGGACATCGTCTCGGCCTTCCTGGGGGTCTGCGAGGCGCACAAGAAGCTGCTCTACGCCCTGGCCGGATTCCTGGAGCAGGGCGCGGGCGTGCTGCGCTCCGGCAAGGAGCTGGCCCCGGCCCAGGTGGACGCGCCCATCCCCGCCGCGCCCCCGGCCCAGGAGGAGGCCGCCCCGGCCGGACAGCCCGAGGAGCACCACGACGAGCACGCCCAGGACAAGGTCCACGAGGCCCAGGCACACGCCCGCCAGGCCATAGCCTCGGTGCGGGTGGGCACGGACCGGCTGGACAAGCTCATCGAGCTGGTGGGCAAGCTCATGGTCACCTACGCGGTCATCTCCCAGGCCGGGAACGGCGACATGGCCAAGACCCTGGCCGGACTGCGCGACATGGACTCGGTCATCGGCCGGCTCCAGACCGAGGTGGAGGCCATCCGGCTCGTGCCTCTCAAGCAGATCGTCGCGCCCATGCAGCGGCTGGTGAAGAGCCTGAGCCAGAAGATCGGCAAGAAGGTCCGCTTCGAGATCGAGGGCGAGGACCTGGCCCTGGACAAGTCCATCGTGGAGTCGCTCAACGAACCCCTGGTGCACCTGCTGCGCAACGCCCTGGACCACGGCCTGGAGCCCGCCGAGGAACGCGCGGCCGCGGGCAAGAACGAAACCGGCACGGTGCGGCTCTCGGCCCTGCGCAAGGGCGAGACCGCCTACCTGCTCGTCTCCGACGACGGCCGCGGCATGGACCCCGAGCGCATCCGCCGGAAGGCCGTGGAAAAGGGACTCATGAAGGAGTCCGAGCAGCTCCCCGAGGCCGACATCCTCCAGTTCATCCTCAAGTCCGGCTTCAGCACCGCCGAGCAGATCACCGACGTCTCGGGTCGGGGCGTGGGCATGGACGCGGTGGTCAACGCCATCCGCGTGGGCCTCGGCGGGGACATCCTCATCGAGAGCGACCTCGGCAAGGGCGCCACCTTCACCATCAGCATCCCGCTCTCGCGCTCGGCCAACGAGGGCATCGTGGACGCCCTGGTCTGCCGCCTGGGCCAGGAGGTCTTCCTCATTCCCAGCCGGGACGTGGTGGAGATCTACGCCCCGGCCGAGCGCGACGTGGTGGCCCTGCCCGGCGACCGCGAGACCGTGGACGTACGCGGCGAGGTCCACGCCCTGCTGCGCCTGGACCGCTTCCTGGACACCCCCTCGGACGGGCGGCCCATCGACCGCAGCCAGGCCGTGGTGGTCCGCGTGGGCGACGCCCGGGCGGCCATCCTGGTGGACGAGGTCCTGCGCCAGCAACAGGTGGTCATCACCGGCTTCACCGTGCCCGTGCAGGACATCTTCGCCCTGCCCATCCTGGGCCTCGGCATGATGGGCGAGTCCGACGCCGTGGTGGTCAACGTGGAGGAGCTGCTGCGCCACTTCCAAGGCCGGACGCCCCCGCCGCAGGACTCCGGGCCGTCCTTGACAGCGCTTCCCGGCCAGGGATAGACGGAAGGCTCCTTCAGGCGCCCGCGAGGGCTTCATAGGGAATCCCGTGCGAATCGGGAGCGGTCCCGCCGCCGTAAGCTTCATGCAAAGCCCGTCCCCGCGACGGCCACTGGGGAAACCTGGGAAGGCCGGGACAGGTGAAGCGAGCCGGAAGACCTGCCTGGAGGTGTCGAGGCCGGTTCGGCGTCCACGGGGCTTTGGCGACCGAACCTCTTGGAAGGGGTAAAAACGGGAATCCCTTTCTCCATGCTGGAGAAAGGGATTTTTGTTTCTCCTTCCCAACCGAGCCCCTCCACCTTCGGAGGTTTTCCATGCGGCACCTGAAACCGCTGCTCTCCCTGCTCGCGCTTCTCCTGCTTCTCTCGGCCCAGGCCGTTCCGGCCCTGGCCCACGGCGACTCCCGCCCCGACAAGGAGGCCATCCTCCTGGTGGCCTTCGGCAGCAGCATGCCCGAGGGCCAGAAGGCGCTCAAGGCCTTCGACGCCCAGGCGCGCGCGGCCTTCCCCGGCGTGGAGGTGCGCTGGGCCTGGACCTCGCGGATCATCCGCGACAAGCTGACCAAGGCCAAGACCGCCCATCCGGGCTCCCCGGCCCTGGCCCTGGCCCAGCTGGCCGAGGACGGCTACACCCGGGTGGCCGTGCAGTCCCTGCACAGCATCCCCGGCGAGGAGTTCACCGAGTTGGAGGAGACGGTCAAGCGCTTCGACGGCATGCCCAAGGGCCTGCGCGCCATCAGCCTGGGCCGCCCGCTGCTCTCCGCTCCCGAGGATCTGAAGCTGGCCGCCAAGGCCCTGCTCGAGTCCCAGTCCGGCCGCAAGGAAGGCGAGGCCGTGCTGTTCATGGGCCACGGCACCGAGCACCCGGCCAACGCCATGTACCCGGCCATGCAGTACCAGCTCTGGACGCTCGACCCCACCGCCTTCGTGGCCACGGTGGAGGGCGTGCCCGCCCTGGACGACGTGCTGCCCCTGCTCAAGCGCGACAACGTCCGCTCCGTGCGCCTCGTGCCGCTCATGGCCGTGGCCGGGGACCACGCCCACAACGACATGGCGGGCAAGGAGGAGGACTCCTTCGCCTCCCGGATCAAGGCCCTGGGCATCCAGACCACGCCCGTGCTGCGCGGCCTGGCCGAGACCCCGGCGGTGTCCGCGCTATGGCTGGAGCACCTGCGCGACGCCGTGAAGGCCCTCAAGGAAATGAAGTGACCAACGCCTCCCGGGCCGCGCTGGCCCTGGCCGTGGCGGGCCCGCTCTCCATCGTGCTGGCCTGCCTCCCCGGCCCCGCGCCGATTCCGGCCCGGGAGGCGTTGACCATCCTGGCCTCGGGCCTGGGTCTGGCCTCCCCCCCGTCGGACCCGGCCCTGGCCACGGTGGTCCTCGGCATCCGCGCCTCGCGCGCGGTCCTGGCCTACGCCGTGGGCGCGGGTCTGGCCTTGGCCGGAACCGCCTTCCAGGGCATCCTGCGCAACCCCCTGGCCGACCCCTTCACCCTGGGGGTCTCCACGGGCGCGGCCTTCGGGGCTTCCCTGGCCCTGGCCCTGGGGTTCTCGGCCCCGGCCGTGCTGCCTCTGGCCGACCCCCTGCCCTTCTTCGGCCTGCTCGGGGCCATGGCCGCCCTGCTGGCGGTCCTGGCCCTGGCCCGCTCCGGCCGGGAGCTGCGCCGCGAAACCCTGGTCCTGGCGGGCGTGGTCACGGCCACCTTCCTCTCGGCCTGCATCGCCCTGCTCAAGGCCCTGGACGAGTCCTCGGTCTCGGGCATCGTCTTCTGGATCATGGGCAGCTTCCAAGGCCGGGGCTGGGGCCACGTGCTCGTCTACCTGCCCTATCTGGCGCTCGGCTCGACGATCATCCTGGCCCAGGCCCGCGAACTGGACCTGCTCTCCCTGGGTTCGGCCCAGGCCCGGCTCCTGGGCCTGAACGCCGACCGCTCCCGGCTCCTGCTCCTGGTGGCCGCGAGCCTGCTCTCCGGGGCGGCCGTGGCCGTATCCGGGGTCATCGGCTTCGTGGGCCTGGTGGTGCCGCATCTCGTGCGCCGCATCCAGGGCGCGGAGCACGGCCCCCTGGCGCTCAACGCCGCGCTCCTGGGCGGGCTGCTCCTGCTCTGGTCCGATGTCCTGGCCCGCACCCTCCTGCCGGGCGGCGTGGAACTGCCCGTGGGCGTGCTCACGGCCCTGCTCGGCGGCCCGTTCTTCTGCCTGCTGCTCAAGCGCCGCGCGGAGGCCGCGTGATCCGCCTGGAGAACGTCAGCGTGGGCCACGGCGACCGGGTCGTGCTGCGCGACCTGAACCTGGCGGTGGAGCCCGGGGAGCTGGTGGGCCTGCTGGGCCCCAACGGCTCGGGCAAGACCACCCTGCTGCTCACCCTGGCCGGGGCCCTGCCGCCCCTGGCGGGCCGCGTGACCCTGGCCGGACACCCCCTGGAAGCCCTGCGACCCCGGGAACGGGCCCGGCTGGCGGCCTCCGTGCCCCAGCACGCCGAGCCCCCGGGGCTCAAGGTCCTCTCCGTGGTGCTCATGGGCCGCTACGCGCGCGTCTCCTTCCTCGGCGGCTACACCGACGAGGACCGGGCCAAGGCGCTGGACGCCCTGGAGGAAACCGGCGGCGAGGCCCTGGCGGACCGCCGCGCCGACGAGATCTCCGGCGGCGAGTGGCGACGGGTGCTCATGGCCCGCGCCCTGGTCCAGGAGGCCGACCTCCTGCTCCTGGACGAGGCCGCCTCCGGCCTGGACCCGGCCCGGCAGGCCGAGGCCGCCGAGCTGCTCCTGCGCCGCAACGCGGCCGGGCTCACCGCCGTCTCGGCCATCCACGACCTGAACCTGGCCGCCCTGACCTGCCGCCGCCTGATCTTCCTCAAGAACGGCCGTGTCGCCCTGGACGGCCCGGTGCACGACGTCTTCACCGAAACCCATCTCTCGGAGATATATGAAACGCGCATCCTCGTCTCCCGCCACCCGCTCCTGGGCCTGCCTCAGGCGCATCTGGCTCCCGGCGCTGGTCCTCTGCCTCACGGCGCTTCCGGCCCTGGCCGGACCCGTTGAGATCACCGACGACCTGGGCCGCCAAGTGCGCTTGGCCGCTCCGGCCGAGCGCATCGTGGCCCTCTACGGCGCCTTCAACGAAGTGCTCGACGGCATGGGTCTGGCCGAGCGCATCGCGGCCCGCACCCAGGCCGACGAGCTGCCCGCCTCGATCCTGGACCGGCCGATCATCGGCACGCACATGCGGCCCAACGTGGAGATGATCGTGGCCCTCAAGCCCGACCTCGTGCTCCAGATGGGCGGCCGGGCCGAGGCCGCCGCGCCGTTGCGCGACCTGGAGCGCTTCGGCCTGACCACGGCCTTCTTCGAGGCCCGTTCCTTCGCGGAATTCTTCTCCGTGCTCCAGCGCCTGGGTGTCCTCTGCGGCGAACCCGGCCGCGCGGCCACGCTGGAAAAGTCGTTGCGCTCCCGCCTGGAGGCCGTGGCCCGGGCCGTGGACGGCGACGGACAGCCCACGGTTCTCTTCGAGGTCCGCTATCCGAACCTCCTGGCCGCCGGGCGCGGCTCCATGGTCGACGACGTGATCCGGGCCGCCGGAGGGGCCAACGCCGTGCCCCTGGAGGACAAGCTGGCCCGGCTCTCCGAGGAGGAGGTCTTCCGCCTGGACCCGGACGCCTACGTGCTCCAGCGCGGGCCCATGAACCGCAACCCCGTGGCCCCGGCGGAGCGGCCCAACTTCGAGGGCCTGCGCGCCGTGCGCCAGGGCCGCGTGCTCCTGGTGAACGAGCAGGTCTTCTCCCGGCCCGGCCCGCGCAACGTGGAGGCCGTGGAGACCCTGGCCCGCTTCCTCCACCCCGGCCGGTTCCAGGACGGCGGCAAGGAAGGCGCGAAGCCATGAAGCAGGGCACCCTTTACGGCCTGGGCATCGGCCCGGGCGACCCCGAACTGATGACCCTCAAGGCCGTGCGCCTGCTGAACCGGGTGGACGTGGTGCTCGGCGCGGCCTCGCCCAAGAACGACGCCTCGCGAGCCTTGGAGATCGCGGCTCCGCACCTGCCCACCTCGGCCGAAATCCTGCGCCTGGACTTCCCCATGACCCGCGACCGGGCCGTGCAGCAGGCGGCTTGGCGGACCAACGCCGAGAAGACCCGGGCCGTGCTCGACTCCGGCCGCGACGCGGCCTTCCTGACCCTGGGCGACCCGCTGACCTACAGCACCTTCGGCTACCTCCTGCGCACCCTGGCCGAGACCGGGCCCATGCCGCCGATGGAGATCGTGCCCGGGATCACCTCCTACCAGGCCGCCGCCGCCCGGGTGGCCCGGCCCCTGATGGAGGCCGAGGAGAGCCTCATCGTCATCCCCGGGGTCTGTTCGGCGGAAAAACTGGAAAAACTCCTGTCCTGCGCGGACAACGCGGTGATCCTCAAGGCCTACCGCAACCTGCCGGAGATACGAGAAACACTTTCCCGTCTTGACCTGGCGGGGTCGTCCGTGTTTGTGTCCCGCGTGGGACTTCCGGGCGAGCTGGTCCACGAGGACCTGGACGACGCGCCCGACTCCCCCCACTACTTCTCCCTGATCCTGGTGCGGAAACAAAAGACATGAGCCTGGCCATCCTGCTGGCGGCTTACGGCTCCCGGCAGGCCGGGGCCAGGGCCGCCGTCGAACACCTCCGCGAACGCGTGCGCGCGGCCTACCCGGACGCGGCCTGCGCCGTGGCCTACACTTCGCGCGCCGTGCGCCGCCACCTGAACCGCGACGGCCAGGAGGCGGACTCCGTGCCTGCGGCCCTGGACAAGCTCCGGGACCAGGGCTTCCGGCGCGTGGCCGTGCTCTCCCTGCACATCGTGCCCGGCGAGGAATACTCGGGTGTGGCCGAGGCCGCGTCCGCCGTCCCGGACCTGCGCGTGGAGCTGGGCGGCCCGCTCATGTCCCAGGAGACCGACGTGGAGCGCGTGGCCGACATCCTGGCGGCCCACTTCCCGGCGGGCGGCCGGGGCGAGGCCGTGCTCTTCATGGGCCACGGCGGAGCCCACCCGGGCAACGCCCTCTACCTGCGCCTGGACGAGGCCCTGCGCCGCCGCGACCCGGGCCTGCACCTGGGCCTGCTGGAGTCCGAGCCGGGCATCGAGGCGTTGCGCGACCGGCTCCTGGCCCAGGGCGCGCGCTCGGTCCTGCTCCTGCCCTTCCTCTTCGGGGCCGGCTACCACGCGGTCCAGGACCTGGCCGGGGACGGCCCGGACTCCTGGCGCGGCCATCTCACCCGGGCGGGCCTGGACTGCCGCGTGGAGCTCAAGGCCGCGGGCGACTACCCGGAGCTGGTGGACCTCTGGCTGGCGCACCTGCGCCGGGCCGTGGACCGGCTGGCGGCCTGAACCCTCCCGGCATTTACAGTTCGCGCCCCATGGGCTAGGTGTCGGATCACGGCGCGAACGCCCCTTCATCCATGAGCGACACCATCCGCGTACAGACCTCCGACGGCCGCGAACTGACGGTCCGACCCGATCCGGCCCTGAGTCTGGCCCAGGCCCTGTTCCTGGCCGGGCCCTTCCGGGGCCTGCCGCTGTGCTCCGGCCTGGGGCGCTGCGGCCTGTGCCGGGTGCGCTTCCTGGCCGACGCGCCGCCCGTGCTGGCCGCCGAGGAAAAACGTCTCTCCGCCGAGGAGCTGGCCCAGGGCTGGCGGCTCTCCTGCCTCCGCCCGGCCGCGCCCTGCTCCCTGGCCCTGCCCGAACCCCGGCAAGAGAAGCCCCGCGCCACGGCCTTCACCGCCGGGCCCGGCCCCCTCTCCCTGGCCGTGGACCTGGGCACCACCTCCCTGCACTGGGCCGCCCTGGCCGAAGGCCGCGTCGCGGCCCGGGGCCGGGGACTGAATCCCCAGATGGGCCTGGGCTCGGAGGTCATGTCCCGGCTGGCCTTCGCGGCCCGTCCCGAGGGCGCGGCCGTGCTGCGCGACCTCGTGCTGGAACGCCTGCGGGAGATCATCTGGAACCTGCCCGCGCGGCCGGAGTCCCTGGTGGTGGCGGGCAACCCGGCCATGACCCTGATCCTGCTCGGCCTGGACGCCAAGGGCCTGCGCGGCGCGCCCTACCGCCTGGACTACGCGGGCGGCGACGTGCGCGAACTGGCCCCGGACCTGCCCCCGGCCTTCATCCCGCCGCTCTTCGCGCCCTTCGTGGGCGGCGACCTGAGCGCCGGGCTGGCGGCCCTCATGCTGGCCCCGGGCGCGGCCCCCGAGTATCCCTTTCTCCTGGCCGACCTGGGCACCAACGGCGAGTTCGTCCTGGCCCTCTCGCCCGATGAACTGCTCTGCGCCAGCGTGCCCCTGGGTCCGGCCCTGGAGGGCGTTGGGCTGCGCTTCGGCCGCACGGCCGGGCCCGGCGCGGTGGAGGTCTTCGACCTCGGACCGGCGGGCCTCGCGCCGCGCCGCATTGGCGGCGACGCGCCCGGCGAGCCCGGACTCACCGGCCCGGCCTACCTCTCCCTGGTCTCCATCCTCCTGGCCAACGGCCTGCTGGACGCCTCCGGCCGCTTCACCCGGGGCGACACGCCCCTGGCGCGCAAGATCGGCCAGGGCCTTGGTCGCGAGGCCGGAGAACCGGCGCTGCACGTCCTCCCAGGCCTGTTCCTGGCGGCCTCGGACGTGGAGGAAATCCTCAAGCTCAAGGCCGCCTTCAACCTGGCCTTCTCCCGGCTCCTGGCCGAGGCCGGGCTCACGGCCACGGCCCTGGCCGCCGTGCACCTGGCCGGGGCCGTGGCCGAGCACGCCCGGCCCGCGGACCTGGAGCGCCTGGGCTTCCTGCCCCCCGGACTCCTGCCGCGCGTGCACGTGGCCGGAAACACCTCCCTGGCCGGAGCCGAGCTCCTGGCCGTGGACGCGGACGCACGCCGCGCCGTGCTGGACCTGCCCCGGGCCGTCCGGGCCATCGACCTGACCAATGAACCCGGCTTCGACGCCCGCTACCTGGAGCGCATGACCTTCCGCCATGTTTCCTGAAAATCTCTTCCCCCCCCTGCCCGTCGCCACCCGCAAGGATCTGGCGGACCTGGGCCCGGCCCTGGACGCGGTCCTGCCGCTGAAGGCCCGCCACCGCGCGGACCTGCCCGGCAACATCCGCATGCTCTCCGCCCTGCTCACCGAGGACCGCGACGACCTGGGCCGCGACTACATGGGCGACCCGCGCACCCTCTCGGCCTACCTGCGCTACTTCCTGCCCTGGAACCTCTACCGCCTGGGCCGCCTGTTCACCGGGCTCTCCCTGGACCTGCCCGAGGGGGCCACCCTGGTGGACTACGGCTCCGGCCCGCTCACCGCGCCCCTGGCCCTCTGGCTCGCGCGGCCCGAACTGCGCTCCCGGCGGCTGAACGTAGTCTGCGTGGACCGCACGCCCAAGCCCATGCGCGCGGGCCTGGACCTGCTGCGCCACCTGGCCGGGGGCGAGCCGCCCTGGAAGATCACCCTGGTCAAGGGCGCGCTCGGCATGCACCTGCGCGAGCGGGCCGACCTGCTCGTGCTGGCCAACACCCTCAACGAGCTGGCCTGGACCCGCCGCCCGGACCTGGAGGAAGACGCCGCGCGCCTGGCGGCCACCCTGCAGAAGGGGCTGACTCCGGGCGGCCGCGCGCTCCTGGTGGAGCCGGGCACGCGCGGCGCGGGCCGGGCGCTCTCGGCCCTGCGCGGGGCCTGCCTGGAGCTGGGCCTGCATCCCCAGGCCCCCTGCCCGCACCTGCGGCGCTGCCCCATGCCCGGCCGCGAGCCCGCGCCCTGGTGCCACTTCAACTTCGACACCGCCGGAGCGCCGGAATGGCTGGCCAGGCTCACGGCCAAGGCCGACCTGACCAAGCGCAACCTCTCGCTCTCGTTCCTCCTCCTGGCCCAGGGCTTCGAGCCCGAGCCGAACCGCGTGCGCGGCGTGTCCGAGGCCTTCGACCTGCCGGGCGGCTTCCGGGGCCAATATGCCTGCTCGTCCCTGGGCCTGACCCTGCTGCGCTTCCCGGCCGGGGCGCGCGGCCTGCCGCCGGGCATGGGCATCACGGCCGAACTGCCGGAGCAGCCCGAGCGCGACCGCAAGTCCGGGGCCGCGATCCTGTCCCTGCCGGGGGCCCGGCCGTGAGGATCGTCGATCTCGGGCTCATCGGCCACGCCGAGGCCGAGGCCCTGCAACTGGAAACGCTCGACGCCGTGCGCGGGGAGCGCGAGGAGAACACCCTCTTTCTCTTGGAGCACCCGCCGGTGATCACCCTGGGACGCCAGGGCGGCCTGGAGAACCTGCACGCGCCCGAGGCCTTTCTGAAGGAACGCGGCATCACGCTCTCCAAGACCGGACGCGGCGGCAACATCACCTGCCACTTTCCGGGCCAGCTCGTGGGCTATCCGGTCTTCCGCGTGGAGCGCCGCCCGGGCGGCATCCGGGCCTTCTTCAACGACATGGAGGAGGCCGTGATCCGCGTCTGCCGGGACTTCGGCGTGGACGCCGGGCGCTGGGAAGGCCGCCCCGGGGTCTGGGTCGGGGAGCGGAAAATCTGTTCCATGGGCATCGGGGTCAAGCACTGGGTCACGTTCCACGGGCTGGCCCTGAACGTGGGCCCCGACCTCTCCCTGTTCGATCTCATCACCCTCTGCGGACTGTCCGGGGCCCGGCCCACATCGCTGGCCCTGGAATCCGGCCGCGGCATCGACATGAAGGACGTCAAGGATGCACTCTCGCGACACTTCCTGGGACTCTTCCCGGATTCCGCCGTGGCTGCGCGTCAGCCTGCCGCGTGACCCGGCCTTCGCCGCCACCGAGGCCCTGACCCGCGACCTGAACCTGCACACGGTCTGCACCGGGGCCAAGTGCCCGAACAAGTGGGAGTGCTACTCCCGCCGCGTGGCCACGTTCCTCGTGCTGGGCGCGGTGTGCACGCGCAACTGCGCCTTCTGCAACATCCACCCCGGCCGCGCGGAGCCCCCGGACCAGGACGAGCCGCGCCGCGTGGCCGAGGCCGTGGCCCGGCTGGGCCTGGCCTACGCCGTGGTCACCTCCGTGACCCGCGACGACCTGCCCGACGGCGGGGCCGGGCACTTCGCGGCCGTGATCCGCTCCATCCGGGAACGCAATCCGGGCTGCGCCGTGGAGGTGCTCATCCCGGACTTCAAGGGCGACGAGGCCGCCCTGCGCGTGGTGCTCGACGCCGCGCCGGACGTGCTGAACCACAACGTGGAGACCGTGCCGGGACTCTATCCGCGCATCCGGCCCCAGGCCCGCTACGAGCGCAGCCTGGAGCTTTTGCGCAACTCCAAGGCGGCGGCCCCGGCCATCCCGACCAAGAGCGGGCTCATGCTCGGCCTGGGCGAGGAGATGGAGGACGTGCGGCGGGTGCTGGCGGACATGGCGGGCGTGGGCTGCGACATGATCACCGTGGGTCAGTACATGCGGCCCAGCCGGGAGCATCCGGTGGTGGTCCGCTGGGTCCACCCGGACGAATTCGAGGAGCTGGCGGAATACGGCCGAGGCCTCGGCGTGCGGCACATGTTCTGCGGCCCGCGCGTGCGCTCCAGCTACCACGCCGCCGAGGCGGCCCGGGAGATGGGCTGACCTACTCGCACCAGTCGCGGAGGTGCAGCTCGATGCGCGGGACGCCGTCCCAGTCGTCGATGCCCGGGGAATAGGCGAAGCGCATGGTCCGGCCGATCACGGCCGGGGTGAGGTTGGCGGCCTGCCGCCAGGCCTTCCCGGAGAGCGTGGCCCGGGCCTCGGCGTCCACCAAGGTCAGCTTCACGTGGTCCTTGCCGAACACGCGGCGGTCCTTGACGATCACCGGCGGGGACTGGAACACCGGCTCGGGGTTGCCGACCCCGAAGGGCTGGAGCAACTCCAGTTCCTTGAGCAGCACGTGGCTGATCTCGCCGAAATTCAGTTCGCGGTCGAGCTTGAGCACCGGCCGCAGGGCCCGTTCGCCCACCTGCGCGAGCACGGCGGCGTGGAACCGCTCGCGCAGGGCGTCCAGGTTCTCCGGGGCCAGGGAGAGCCCGGCGGCCTGGCGGTGCCCGCCGAATCCCAACAGGATGTCCGAAAAACTCCGCAGCCCGGCGTGCAGGTCGAACTCGTCCACGCTCCGGCCCGAGCCCTTGAGCTTCTCGCCCTCGCTGCAGAGAATGAGCGTGGGCAGATAGAATTCCTCCACCACCCGCGAGGCCACGATGCCGATGACCCCGGGGTGCCAGTGGGCCCCGAAGAGCGCCAGCCCGCGCAGGCCGGGCCGCGCGGCCAACAGTTCCCGGGCCTGGGCCAGGGCCTCCTGCTGGATGGACTCCTCCTCGCGGCGGCGCTCGACGTTCAAGGCGTTCAGCTCCAGGGCCAGGGGCTTGGCCGTATCCTCGTCCGGGGCCAGGAGCAGGTCCAGAGCCTTGCCCGGGTCACCCAGCCGCCCGGCGGCGTTGATCCGGGGCGCGAGGCCGAAGCCGATCTGCCCGGCCCCCAACTCGGCGTGGCGGTCATAACCGCTGGCCGCCTTGAGCGCCGCAATGCCCGGCCGCCTCGCCTCCTTGATGAGCAGCAGCCCGTTCTTGACCAGGATGCGGTTCTGGCCCGTGAGCGGCACCACGTCGGCCACGGTGCCCAGGGCCACCAAGTCCAGGAAGCGGCGCATATCCAGCGGCGCGCCGGGCAGCAGTTTGTTCAGGGCCACGGCGAGCATGAAGGCCACGCCCACCCCGGCGAGGTCCGCGAAGGGGCCCTCGGCCGCGAGCCGGGGATTGCAGACCGCCTCGGCCTCCGGCAGGGTTTCGCCCGGCAGGTGGTGGTCCGAGACGATCATGGCCAGGCCCAGGGCGCGGGCCCGCTCCACGGCCGCGTGGTCCGAGACCCCGCAGTCCACGGTGAGCACCACGCCCACGCCCTCGGCGGCCAGCGTCTCCATGCCCGCCGCGTTCAGGCCGTAGCCCTCCCGGAGCCGGTTGGGCAGGTAGGGGCGCGGCGCGAAGCCCTTCAGGGTCAGAAATTCCGTCATGAGCGCCGTGGAGGTGATCCCGTCCACGTCGTAGTCGCCCCAGATGGCGGGCTTGCGTCCCTCGCCCAGGGCCCGGGCCAGGGACTCGGCGGCCGGGGTCAGGCCGGGGATGCACGCCGGGTCGGCCATATGCCGCAGCCCCGGAGAGAGGAAGCGGTCCATCTCGCCGACTTCGCGCAGACCGCGCGTCCAAAGAATCCCGGCGGTCACGGCCGAGACGCCCAGGGCCTCGCCCAATTCGGCCACGGAGGCCGGGGGCGTTTCCTCGCTGCGGGGTTTCCAGAGGCAGGGCATGTGTCGCGCGCCGCCCCGCTCAGACCAGATTCTGGACGAACTGGTCCACGGACTCGTCGGCCAGGATGGCGGCGGCCTGGGCCCGGACCTCGTCCAGGGACAGACCCAGGGCCTCGGACAGGCCGTAGCCGGGCATGGCCTGGGGATCGGCCGGATCGGCGGCCTCGTGGATCAGGGCGTCGGCCAGGGCCAGAAGCGCGGCCTCGTGGCCCGACACCGGGGCCAGCTCCGGGGCATGGTGCCAGTTCACCGGCTCCACGATCTCGGCGGGCAGGTCCCAGGAGCCCAGGACCAGGGCCCCGATCACCCCGTGGTCCACGCCCCAGTAGTCGTTCTCTGCCTGGGCCTCGGTGACGTTGCGTTCGCGCGCCAGGGCGAGGACCTCCACCGCAACCTCGGGCCGGAACATGGCCACGATGAGCTTGCCCAGGTCGTGCAGAAGCCCGGCGGTGAAGAGCTGGTCCGGGTCCATGTCGCCCACGGCGCGGGCCAGGTCGCGGCTCAGGCAGGCCACCCGGAACTGGTGCCGCCAATAGGCGTCCAGGTCGAATTCCTTGGGCACCGGACGCTTGCGGCCCAGGGCGCGGATGCCGATGGCCAGGACGATGTTGCGGATCTCGCGCATGCCCAGGACCGTGGCCGCCCGCTGCACCGTGGTCACCTGGGCCTGGAGGCCGTAGAAGGCGGAGTTGGCCATGGCCAGGAGCTTGGCCGTGAGGCCCTGGTCCTTGGCGATGGTTTCGGCGATCTCGTGCATGGAGGCCAGGGCCCCCTCGCCGGTCTGCATGAAGAGCTTCTGCAGGAGCACCGGGGAGAACGGCAGGTCGTTGCGCACGCCGGGCAACTCGGCCAGGAACTTCTGGGCGGTCTCATGCGTCATGGCGTCTCCTCGGCGTCCCGGTTCCGGCCGTCAGTTCCCCGCGCCCATGTCGCGCAGCAGCTCCCGCGCCGCGCCCACGGGGTCCGGGGCCTGGGTGACGGGCCGGCCCGCCACCAGATAGTCCGCACCCGCGGCCACGGCCTGGGCCGGGGTCACGGTGCGGCGTTGGTCGTCGCTCCCGCCCGCCGGGCGGATGCCCGGAGTGAGGCAGCGGAAGTCCGTCCCGCAGGCGGCCTTGATCCGGGCAGCCTCCAGGCCGGAGCAGACCACACCGTCAAGATAATACCCCCGGGCGCGGCGGGCAAGCTCGAGCGCCAGGGCCCCGGCTCCGCCGGGATAGTCCACGGGCAGGTCCGCGTCGGCCATGCTGGTCAGCACGGTGACGCCGAGCAGCAGGGGCCGCGTGGCCCCGGGCCCGGTTCCGGCGTCCCGGCCCTCCAGGGCCGCCTCGGCCATGCGCGCGCCGCCCAGGACGTGGATGTTGACCATGTCCGCGCCCAGCCGCGCGGCCGAGCGCACCGCGCCGCGCACCGTGTTCGGGATGTCCAGGAACTTGAGGTCCAGGAAGACCTTGAAGCCCAGGGCCTTGAGCCCGGACACCAGGCCCGGCCCCTCGGCGGTGAACAGCTCCAGCCCCACCTTGACCCAGGGCACGGTCCCGGCCAGGCGGCGGGCCATGTCCAGGGCCGGCGCGGCCTCGGGATAGTCCAGGGCCACCACCAGCTCAGCCATGCCGCCCCCACTCCGCCAGCAGGCCCGCCACGAGTCCGGGACGCAGCCCGGGACGCAGCCGGGCGGCCAGGTACACGGCGCGCAGCTCGTCGCAGGCCCGGTCCAGGTCGTCGTTCAGGATCAGGAAATCGAAATTATCCGCCGCCGCGATTTCGGCCCGGGCGTTCTCCAGGCGTTTGGCCACCACCTCGGGCGCGTCCGTGCCCCGGCCGCGCAGGCGGCGCTCCAGCTCCGCGCGCGACGGCGGCAGGATGAAGGCCAGGACCGCCTCGGAAAAGGCCTTGCGCAGCTGGGCCGCACCCTGCACGTCGATGTCGAAGAGCGCGTCGCGGCCCTGGTCCAGCATGGCCAGCACCGGGGCCTTGGCCGTGCCGTAAAAATTGCCGTGGACCTCGGCCCACTCGGCGAACTCCCCGGCCTCGCGCATGGCCAGGAAGCGGTCGCGGTCAACGAAATGGTAATCGGTCCCGTCGCGCTCCGCGCCCCGGGGGGCGCGCGTGGTGTAGGACACGGAGTAGCCGATCTCCGGGAACTCCCGCAGGAGCTTGCGGACCAGGGTGCTCTTGCCCGCGCCGGAGGGCGCGGAGAGCACGAGGACGATGCCGCGCCGCTCAGACATCGGCGGCCTCCTCCGCGACCTCGAAGGCCTCGGCCTGGAAGCGCTGGCCGATGGTCTCGGCCTGAATGGCCGAGAGGATCACGTGGTTCGAGTCGGTGACGATGATGGCGCGGGTCTTGCGGCCCTGGGTGGCGTCCACCAGGCGGCCCTCCTGGCGCGCGTCCTCGCGCAGGCGGCGCATGGGCGCGGAGGACGGGTTGGCGATGGCCACCACCCGGGTGAGGACCACGAAGTTGCCGAAGCCGATGTTCAGAAGCCCCTGCCGGAGCGACTGCCTGCTCATGCCTACTCCAGGTTCTGGACCTGCTCGCGGCAGCGCTCCAGCTCGGTCTTGAAGTCCACCACCAGGCGGCTGACCTCCACGTCCTGGGCCTTGTTGCCGCAGGTGTTGATCTCGCGGAAGGCCTCCTGGATGAGGAAGTCCAGGCGCTTGCCCTCCTCGGCCTCGCCGGAGAGGGTCTGCTCCAGGCGGTCCAGGTGGGCGAAGAGCCGGGTCAGTTCCTCGGACACGTCCAGCCGATCCGTGAGCACGGCCACTTCCTGGAGCATGCGGTCCTCGGAGTACTCGGCCCCCACCTGGGTCAGGGCCTCGCGCACCCGCTGGCAGAGCACGGCGCGCTTCTCGGCGAGCACGGTGGGGATACGCCCGGCGATGCCCTGGGCCAACGCGCGCAGCCGGGCCAGACGGGCGCGCAGGTCCTCGGCCAGGACCGCGCCCTCGGCCTGGCGGGAGGCCCGCCAGTCCTCCAGGGCCGCGCGCAGACCCCTCTCCAGGCTCTCCAGGAGCGCCGGGTCCGGGCCGCTGGAGTCGTCGCGCCAGAGCGAGGACATGGACAGCAGCCGGTTGTAGTCCGGCTCGAAGGCCTGGCCGCGCATCTCCGCCAGCTTGGCCACCTGATCCAGCATGGCCGCCACCAGGGGCAGGTTCAGGCTCACGCCCAGGATGTCCGGGCTCTTCACCTCAAGGTTGAGCGAGACGTCCACCCGTCCCCGGCTGCCATGGGAGCGCACGACCTTTTCCCAGGCCGTCTCCAGGCTGCGCAGGGCCGAGGGGATGCGCCACTTCACGTCCAGGAAGCGGCCGTTGACGCTCTTCACCTCGAACCCGTGGGACCACTTCTCCGAGGCGCTCTCCGAACGGCCGAAGCCGGTCATGCTCGCGGGCATGCATCCTTCCTTTCTTCGTCGGGGGCCTGGGGCCCCGGGTTGTCGCCGCGCGGGACGAAAATCTTGCGGCGGTAGTGTTCGCGCATGGCGCTCAACAGTTCCAGCATGTCCGGGGCGGCGTAGTCCGGGAAGGTCCAGGGCAGGACCAGCCAGCCGCCGCCGGTGTACACCAGGGTCAGGTCGGCCCAGATGCCCTGGCCGAGGTAGACCCGGTGCGTGAAATTCTTGCCCGTGGCCAGGATGAGCCGCTCCTGGGTCAGGACGCCGGGGTCCAGGTTGAAGCGCCTGCCGCCGTCGGGACGGGCCCCGGCGCGTTCCAGCCCGTTGGTGAAGAGCTTGGCCTCGGGCAGGCAGTCCAAGGGGACCAGCCGTTCGAAGGCCAGCATCCGCCGCCGCAGGGGCGCGCCCAGTTCCCGGTCGTAATACGCCGTGTGGCCGAAGTCCATGAACCCGGACACGAAGTCCGCCGGGCCGAAGCGCTCCTCCAGCGCGGCCGAGAGTTCCGGCCAGCAGGCCTCCCACTCGGCGCAGAGCACGGAGAGCACGAGCAGTCCCGGCTCCGGGACGCGCGGCGCGCTCATCCCCCGGGCTCCACGCGGACCAGGACGCGTCCGCCTTCCAGGCCGACAGGCCGGGCCCGCACCAGGGCGCGCGCGGCCGCGTCGCCTTCCACCCGGCAGGGGGCGTAGTGCTCGGACAGGCCCTCGCCCCCGGCGTTCTCCATCAGGACGGAGAGCGGCCCGCCTCCGGCCAGGGCCTTGAGGAAGCTCCGCTTCCGGGCCGAGGTCACGGCCCGCAGGCTCGCGGCCCGGGCCTTCTTCTCCGCCTGGGGGACCTGGCCGTCCAGGTCCGCCGCCGGAGTGCCCGGCCTCGGAGAATACGGGAAAACATGGGCATAGGAAAGGGGCAGCGCCCGCGCCAGGGCCAAGGTGTTGTCGAACTGCGCGGCCGTCTCGCCCGGAAAGCCCACCAGCAGGTCCGCGCCCAGGCCGAAGACCGGCCAGACCGCCGCCAGCTCCCGGCTGAACTCCAGGGCCTGTTCCGGCCGGTAGTGCCCGCGCCCCATGCGCCGCAGCACCTCCGGGTCGCCGCTCTGCAGGGAGAGGTGCAGGTGCGGGCAGACCATGCGGGAGTTTCCCAGCACGTCCAGGGCCTTGGCCCCCAGCTGCCCGGGCTCCAGGGAGCTCAGGCGCAGCCGGGCGCGTCCCGCCCAGCGCGGGGCCAGGGCGCGCTCCAGTCCGGCGAGCAGGTCCCAGAAATCCGGGCGGCCCGGCAGATCCGGACCATACTGGCGCAGGTTGATGCCGCCCAGGACGACCTCGCGGAACCCGGCCTCCAGAAGGCGTTCGGCCTCGGCCAGGACCTCGGCCGGGTCGCGGCTCACGCTCCGACCCCGGGCCAGGGGCACGATGCAATAGGTGCAGCGGTGGGAGCAGCCGTCCTGGACCTTGAGCACCGGGCGGGCGCGGTCGTAGCCCGAGATGGCGAAGGGCTGCCAGCCCGGCCGCGCGGGCCCGGCCTCCAGCAACTCGGCCTTGCGCGACTGGGGCACCACCCGCTCCACGCCGGGCAGCCCGGCCAACTCCCCTTCCAGGACCTGGGCCGCGCAGCCGGTGATCACGATGGCGGCTTCGGGATTCTCGCGGTGCAGCCTGCGCACGAGCTGGCGCAGATCGCTCACGGCGTTGGCCGTGACGGCACAGGAGTTGACCAGGATGCGTCCGGCCAGGGCCGGGTCGCCCACCTGGGTCCAGCCGCGCGCCTCCAGGGCCTCGGCCAGGGCGCGGGTCTCGTATTGGTTGATCTTGCAGCCCAGGGTGGCGGTGTGGAACGTCTTCATCTCGGGCTCTCCTACACCGTGGCCCGGAGAGGGACAAGGCCCGCGCGCGGCTCCCGGGCGGTCAGCCCGCGATGACGCCCCCGGCCAGGACCGCGCCCTCCGGGGTGTACAGCGCACTGATCTGGCCCGGGGTGGGCCGCCCCTGGGGTTCCAGGAAATGCAGGCGCAGGCCGTCCCCGGCCTCTTCCCAACGGCCGGGCCGGGCCTTCTGGCGGTAGCGGGTCTGGACGAGGACCACCTCCGGCCAAAAATCCGGGGCCACGAGGCGGTTCACCCCGCGCAGCACGCAGCCGGAGGACTCCAGGGACGCGCGCGGGCCCACCACCAGGGCGTTGCGCTCCACGTCCTTGTCCAGCACGTAGAGCGGCTCGGGCCAGCTCAGGCCCAGGCCCCGGCGCTGGCCCTGAGTGTGCCGCCAGAGTCCCCGGTGCCGCCCCAGCGCGCGGCCGTCCTCCAGAAGCACGGGCCCGCCGCCGGGCAGGGCCTCGCCCCGGCCTTCCAGAAAGGCCCGGTAGTCGTCGCCGGGCACGAAGCAGATCTCCCGGCTCTCCCGAGGCACGGGGGCTGCCAGGCCACGCCGGGCCAGCTCCGCGCGGACCTCGTCCTTGGTCCGGCCGCCCAGGGGGAACACGGCCCGCGCCAGCCGCCCGGCGGACACGAGGCTCAGGAAATAGCTCTGGTCCTTGCGCGCGTCGGCCCCGCGCAGCAGCCGCCCGTTCTCCAGGCGCACGTAGTGCCCGGTGGCCAGCCGGTCCGCTCCGCGCTCAATAGCGCGGTCGAAGAGGACGCCGAACTTGATGCCGGGATTGCAGGCCGCGCAGGGGTTGGGCGTCTCGCCCGCGAGATAGGCCCGGACAAAGGGCCGCACCACCCGCTCCTCGAACTCGCGGCGCAGGTCCAGTTCCAGGTAGGGCACGCCCAGGGAGGCGCAGAGGGCGGCCAGGGGCTCCCCGGCCGCGTCCTGGTCCAGGAAGCGGCCGTGCACGGCCAGGACCTCCTCGCCCGCCTCGCGCAGGAGCGCCAGACAGAGGAGGCTGTCCACGCCCCCGCTCACGGCCACGACGACGGTCATGGAGCGGATCAGGCCAGGATGACCCGGCCGACGTGCGGCCGCAGCAGGTCTTCGCCCCGGGGGCCGAGCACCATCAGGGCCGTGGACATGGAGTCGGCCAGGGCCGTGGTCCCGGCCGTCACGGTGACGGAATGGGCCCAGTGCGGTGACCGGCCCGAGACCGGGTCCACGATGTGGTGGAACAGGCGCTCCCGGTCGAAGAAGACCTCGTAGTCGCCGGAGGTGGCGCAGGCCCCGTCGGTGAGTTCCAGCGTGGTCAGGGCCCGCTCGGGATGGAGCGGATCGCGCACGGCCACGTTCCAGGGCAGGCCCTCGGCCTTGCCGCCGAAGGCGCGCATGTCCCCGCCCGCGTTGACCAGTCCGTGACGCACGCCCGCGCCGCGCAGGGCCTCGGCCATGCTGTCCACGATGTGGCCCTTGCCCACGGCGTTCAGGGTCAGGGCCATGCCCGGACGCTCCAGGCGCACCGAGCGGCCGTCCCAGCGGACCTTGCCGAAGCCCAGCAGGGGCCGCAGCTCCGCCACCCGGGCCGGATCGGGCCGGAGCCCGGCCGAGGCGCTCTCCTCCAGGTAGGCCAGCACCGGCTGCACCGTGGGGTCGAAGGCCCCGTTGGAGGCCCGGTGGGCGAAATCCGCGAGTTCCAGGAGCCGCACGATGCCCGGCGGCGGGCCGTCCAGGCGGCCCTCGGCGTTGAGCACGGACAGGGCCGTGCCGGGACGGTAGCGGGTGAGTTCGGCCTCCATGCGCGTGAGCACGTCCCAGGCCGCGCCCAGGGCCGCCTCGGCCCGGGACGCCGAGGGGTCCACCACGCTCACGCTGACATAGGTGCCCATGCCCAGGCGGGTCTCGCTCAGCATCCGGCCGGGACGGCCCAGGGGCACCACCCCGTCCAGCCAGGAGGCCACGCCGTACCCGGCGGCCAGCGCCGCGCCCGTTCCCAGAAACCGCAACACGTCCCTGCGCTTCATACCCTCGTCCTCATGCTTGTTCCCCACTCGCGGTCCCGGCCGCCCGCTGCCGCGCCTCGGGCTCCGGCCGCGCCGTGGGGGTCTCGTCCCCCAGGGGGCGGAGGATGCCGCGCGGGCAGAATCCGGCGCAGGCCAAGCCGCAGGAGGGGCCATAGGCCACGCAGGCCTTGTGGTCCACGCTGATGCGCCCGCGATCCAGGCTCACGGCCTGGGCCGGGCACTTCTTCACGCACATGCCGCAGGAGATGCAGCCCGCCTCGCAGACGTCCTTGACCTCGCGGCCCTTGTCCCGCGAGGAGCAGAAGACCTGGACCCGGGCGTTGCGCGGCGTCAGTTCGAGAATGGACTTGGGGCAGACCCGCACGCAGTTGCCGCAGCCGGTGCAGAGTTCCGCGTCCACCCGCACGAGCCCGTTCTCCAGGCGCATGGCCCCGAAGGGACAGGCCGCCACACAGTCGCCCAGACCGATGCAGGCGAAGCGGCAGGCGTCCGGCCCGCCCAGGGCCAGGCTGGCGGCCTGGCAGGTGGACACGCCGGAATAGAGCAGCCGCCGGGCCACCTTGCCCTCGTCCTTGACGCAGCGACGGAAGGCCGCCACCGGCTCGGCCCCGCCCATGGCCTTGCCCGTGAGCCGGGCCACGGCGGCGGCCACCGAGGGTCCGCCGGGGCGGCAGAGGTCCGGCGGCACGTCCGGGTCCTTGACCACGGCCTCGGCGTAGGCCTCGCAGCCGGGATAGGAGCAGCCGCCGCAGTTGGCGCCCATGAGCGCCTCCTTGACCTCGGCGATGCGCGGGTCCACCTCGACCTTGCAGCGCACGGCCGCCAGGGCCAGGGCCACGCCCGCCACCAGCCCCAGGGCCCCGAAGACGGCCAATCCGGTCCAGGCCAGTTGCATCAGGTCCATGCCGCGTCCACTCCTAGAAACTCATGCCCGAGAAGCCCAGGAAGGCCAGGGCGAACAATCCGGCCACCACGAAGGCGATGGGCAGGCCCCGGAACGGTTCCGGGATGTCCGCCAGTTCCAGCCTCTCGCGCACGCAGGCCATGAGGAACAGCGCCAGGGCGAAGCCCGCGCCCGAGCCCAGGGCCAGCGCCAGGCTCTCCCAAAGGTCGTAGGCGTTGTCCACCAGGATCAGGGGCACCGCCAGGATGATGCAGTTGGTGGTGATGAGCACCAGGTACACGCCGAGCTTCTTGAACAGAAACGGGTTCACCTTGCGCAGCACGGTGTCCAGGAGCTGCACGAAGATGGCGATGATGCCCACGAAGGTGAGCACCTGGAGGAATTGGAGGTGCAGGGGCTTGAGCACGAAGTTGTACATGGCCCAGACGAAGACCGCCGAGAGGGTCATCACCAGGATGAACGAGAAGCCCATGCCCACGGCCGTCTCCTTGCGGCCCGAGGCCCCGAAGAAGATGCACAGGCCGAGGTAGCGGCTGAAGACGAAGTTCTGGATCAGGGCCGCGCTGATGAGGATGGAGAAGAGTACGGCCAGCACGCCCTTGCGCACCTGGAAGGTCTCCCCCGCGCCGTTCGGGCCCGCGCGCAGGGTCACGGTGTAGGCCCCCTGGCCCGAGACCGGCTCGGCCAGGGTCAGGACCAGCGCCCGGCCGTCCTTGGAGAGAGTCGCGGCCGTGACGGTCAGGGGAACGTCCGGGTTCTCGCGCTCCACCACGCCCACGAGGCCGCGCCACTCCACGGCCGCGTCCAGGGGCGCGGCCAGGGCCAGGGTCAGTTCGTGCTCGCCCGTGATCTCGCCCGCGACGATGTTCCCGGCCTGGGCCGGAGCGGCCCAAAGCAGGACCAGCAGGAGCAGGAACGTCGCCCGGGCGGTCATCGCTTGGCCCTCCAGGCGTTGAAGCGGCGCTCCAGCCAGATGAACAGGGCCATGATCAGGCCGATGGCGAAGAATCCGGCGGGCGGCAGGGACCAGAAGAAGAACGGCTTGAAGGGCAGGATCTCCACGCCCCAGAGCGTACCCGCGCCGAGGAACTCGCGCAGGCAGCCCACGAGCATGAGCGCGAACATGAAGCCCAGGCCCATGCCCATGCCGTCCCAGAAGGAGGGCCAAACCGTGTTGCGCGAGGCGAAGACCTCCAGCCGGGAGATGATGATCGCGAAGACCACGATGAGCTTCACGTAGAGCGCGATCTCCTTGTAGAAACCCGGGGCGTAGGCCGCCAGGGTCATGTCGCTCACGCTGACCCAGGTGGCGATGATGATGATGTAGGCCGGAATGCGGATGCGCTCGTGAATGAAGCGCCGAAACACCGAGACCGTGACGTTGGAGGCCACCTGCACGAAGAGCACGGCCAGCCCGAGGAGGAAGCCGTTGCGCACGGTGTTGGTCATGGCCACGGCCGGGCACATGGAGAGCGCCAATTTGAAGATCGGGTTCTCCTTGACCAGGCCGTTGGACAGCCGTTCCAGGACCGTGTGCTCGTGTGCGTCCATGTCCCCTCCCCGCCTAGAACGCCGGCTCCAGGCCCGCCGAGCGCGCCGTGCGCTCCACGATCTCCATGCGCTTGACGAAGGCCAGCACGAGCCGCTTCACGCCCTCGGTGACGCGGCGGCTGGAGATGGTCGCCCCGGTGATGGCGTGGATGTCCTCGTGGCCGTAGCGGGCGCAGACATCCTCCTCCCGTTGCGGGTCGAGGCCGCGCGCCGCCCACTTGGAGCGCTCCAGGCAGCGGCGGTAATCGTCCGGCAGGGGCAGCCGGACAACGCCCAGCTTGCGCAGCTCGTCCAGGGTCCGGCCCGCGAACTGGTTGCGGAAATACTCCTGCTCGATCTCCGCGCCCAGGCCCGGGTCCTCCTCGTGGTGCAGGACCTCCAGGCCCTTGACGCTCCCGTCCGGGCCCAGGGCCACCAGCAGGTGCACCCAGGTCTTGAAGCCGCCGGTGCGGCCCTGGATGAACGAGGCCATGCGGTGTCCGGCGGCGTCCAGGGCCAGGATGTAGGAATCGGCGTAATGCACCGCCGCGCCGGGCAGGGCCCGGGCCAGGGTGGCGTCGCGCTCGGCCTCGTCGTCCACCGGGCCGTCGAGCGGCGTGGCCGAAAGCACCTCGCCGCCGGGCGTGAGCAGGAGGAAGGCGTTGCCGCCGCCGCGCACGGGCAGCACGTAGCCCACGGCCGCGGCCTGTCCCGGACGCTCCACGAGGTAGCGGTGGATGCGGGCGTAGTGCGCTGGACCGGCCGAGGGGTCCAGGTAGCGGCCCATGGAGGTCTCCAGACGGGCCTGCTCGTTGTGCTTGCGGATGTTCTCCGTACGCGTGAAGACCAGCCCCAGCAGCGCGGCCGAGACCAGGCTGATGATCAAAAGGTTCAGGGCGATCCGCAAAAATTCCTTCACGGCCTCATTCCTTGGGCAGCGGCGGGGCGAAGCGCCGGGGCCGGACCCATTCCTCGAGCACGGGGCTCAGGCAGTTCATGAGCAGAATGGCGTAGCACACGCCCTCGGGATAGCCTCCCTTGAGCCGGATGAGCATGGTCAGCGCCCCGGCCCCGGCACCATACAAAAGCTTGGCCGCCGGCCTGGAGGGCGAGGTCACGTAGTCCGTGGCCATGAAGAAGGCCCCCAGGATCAGGCCTCCGGAGAGCGCGTGGACCAGCGGCGCGCCGCTGAAGGCCCCGTCCGGGCCGAAAATCCAGGCCAGGAGCGCCGCGCAGGCGATCATGGACACCGGGATGTGCCAGGTGATGATCCGCCGGACCAGCAGGTAGGCCCCGCCCAGGAGCAGGAGCGCGGGGCTCGTCTCGCCCACGCAGCCGGGCCGGAAGCCCAGGAGCGCGGCCCAGAGCCCCTTGGTCCCGCCGAACTGGGCGGCATAGGCCGCCGCGCCGGAATGCTTGAGCAGGTAGAGCGGCGTGGCCGAGCTCAGGGCGTCGGGCCGGGCCAGGAAGGACGGCAGTTCGGGCATGATCCAGGCCGTGGTCATGGCCACCGGGAAACCCACGGTGAGGAAGGCTCGGGCGATGAGCGCCGGATTGAAGAAGTTGAAGCCCAGACCGCCGAAGAGCTGCTTGCCGATGCAGATGGCGAAGAGCGAACCCCAGAACGGCAGGGTCAGGGACACGCCCGGGGGCAGTACATAGACCAGGAGCAGGCCGGTGAGCGCCGCGCTGCCGTCGGAGACGCGCACGGGCTTGCCCAGGAGCCGCTGCATGAGCGCCTCGGAGAGCACGGCCGTGCCCACGCCCACCGCCGCCAGGGCCAGGACGCGCGGGCCGAAGATGAAGACCGAGAGCAGGAGCTGGGGCAGGAGCACGGCGAACACGGTCCACATGATCCCGCTCACCGTGGCCTCGTCGCGCAGGTGCGGCGAGATGGAGACGCGCCAGAGCCGTTCGCTCATTTTCCGGCCCCGCTCTTGAGCCGCGCCTTGCCCGCGCGGATGAACTGGACCAGCGGCCGCTTGGCCGGACAGACGTAGGAGCAGGAGCCGCACTCGAAGCATTCCCAGAGTCCGAAGCGCGGCATGCCGTCGTACTTGCGGCGCTCGGCGTAGATGGACATCTCGTTGGGCATGAGACCCATGGGGCAGGCGTCCAGGCAGCGGCCGCAGCGGATGCAGGGGCCGTGCTCGAACTCCGGGCTCTCCTCGGCCGTGAGGAAAAGCACGCCCGAGGTGGTCTTGGTCACGGGGTAGTCCAGCCCGGCCACGGCGAAGCCCATCATGGGCCCGCCGAGCACGCACTTCACGGCCTCCTCGCGCACCCCGCCCAGGTGCGCGGCCAGGTCGGCCAGGGTCACGCCCACGCGGCAGACGAGGTTGGCCTGGCGCGCCACGCCCCGGCCCGAGACCGTGACCACCCGCTCGTAGCAGCTCCGGCCCAGGGCCACGGCCTCGTACACGGCGTGCGCGGTGGCCACGTTCTGGACCACGCAGCCCACGTGCGCGGGCAGGCCCCCGGCGGGAACGCGGCGGCCGGTGAGGGCCTCGATGAGCTGTTTCTCCGAGCCTTGGGGGTACTTCACGTCCAGGGCCGCCACGGTCACGCGGCTCCCCTCCCCGGCCTCGTCCACGGCCGCGCGCAGGGCCGCGACGGCGTCGGGCTTGTTGTTCTCGATGCCGATGAAGGCCCGCCCGGCGCCGAGCGTCTGGAGCAGGATGCGCAGCCCCTGGACGATGTCCGCCGGGCGCTCGAGCATGAGCCGGTGGTCGGCGGTGAGGTAGCTCTCGCACTCCACGCCGTTGAGGATGCAGGTGTCGATCGTGAGGTTGGCCGGGGGGCAGAGCTTGACGTTGGTGGGAAAGCCCGCGCCGCCCATGCCCACCACCCCGGCGTCGCGGATGCGGGCCAGGATGTCGCAGGACGGGAGGCATTCCCACTCCTGGGGAGTGACGGCCGCCTCCGAAGCCTCGGGGTCGCGCTCAATGACCACGGCGGGCACCGGGCCCAGGATGGGATGCGGCGCGCGGCCCACGGAGACCACCGTGCCCGTCACCGGGCTGTGCACCTCCGCGCCGAGGAACTTGTCCACCCCGCCGATGCGCCGGCCCTCGCGCACGGCGTCGCCCTTCTTGACCAGGGGCAAGGCCGGAGCGCCGAAGTGCTGGGACATGGAGACGACATAGCGGGATTGGAGCGGCATGGCCTCCAGGGCCAGGCTCTCGGTAAGCGCCTTGCGGCCGGGGGGATGGACTCCCCCGAGGGTGAACGTGAACGGTTCGGCGTTGCGCATCCTTCCTGCCCGAAAAGTAGTCAGGGCGATATCAGATCGTCAACTTCAAGAAATAGGCAATGCAGCCCGGGAACGCAAGCGGAAATCCTTTTTTCACCGGCCGCTCGAAGGCCGAAGCCCCTGGACAGGCCTGCCCCGGGCGTGGGAAACCTCCCGCAGACCGTCTTCCAGGAGCCGTCGTCCATGCTCGACCTCATACCGTCCTTCGGCCTGATCCCCGGCCGCCTCCGCCGCGACATACCGCTGCCCGGCAGCCCGGAGCGCTGCCGCGAACGCCTGGCCGTGGAGGACGCCGAGGGCCGCCTCTGGATGCTCGAACGCCTCGCCCCGGGCCAGGCCGCCCGCCGCGAGGAGGTGGCCGCCCTGCTCGACGCCCTGGCCGCGCGAGGGGACGACCTCCGAGGCCTGATCCCGGCTTACCGCCCCCTGGCGCGCGGAGGCGGGCACATCCTGCGCGTGGAAGACGGCCCGCGCGCCGGAGACTGGCAGCTCTCGCCCTGCGTGCGGCACGCGCCCCTGCCCCGGCCGGGCTACCTGGACGACGCCTGGCGCGGCGCCGCCGCGGCCGGTTTTCTCCTGGCCCTGGAACAGACATCGCGCGGCGTGGCGGTCCCGCCCGCGCCCGTGCCGCCCCTGTCCGCCTACATCCGCGACCTGACGGCCACGGCCTCGGCGCGGAATCCGGGCCTCGGCGCGCGGCTGGAACCGGCGCTCGCGGCCCTGGCCGACCTGCCGGAAATCGAGGCGTCCCTGCCTCAATCCCTGGCCCACGGCGACCTGCATCCGCTGAACATCCTCTGGGGACCGGACGGCGGTGGGCCCATCCGGGCGGTCATCGACTGGGAGTTCGCCGGCGCGCGGCCCCCGCTCACCGACGCGGCCAACTGCCTGGGCTGCGTGGGCTTCGAGCACCCCTCCGGGCTCGGGCGCGGCTTCGCCCTGGGGCTGATGAGGGAACTGCGCCGCGGCGGAACGCCGGAGGCATCCCTGGCGCGGCTGCCCGTCCTGGTCCTGGCCTCGCGCTTCGGCTGGCTCTCCGAATGGCTGCGCAAGCGCGACCGCGAGATGCTCGACATGGAGCTGGACTACCTGGACATCCTGACGTCCGAACGCGATCGTCTGGCCGCCCTCTGGAGCGGGCGGTAGAACGCCTCCAGGAAATCCCACCCACACGACGTCCGGACGGACGCGAAAAAGCGGGCCCTCGCGCGGCATCAGCGCACAAGGGCCCGCCTTGACGCCGCCCCGCGGGCGGCGCGTTTTTCAACGGTTCACTCGGCCAATCCGGCGGGACGCGGCAGCTTCGGCAGGGCCCGTTCCAGCACGTCGGCGGCGGACAGCAACACGTCCTCGGCGAAAGGCTTGGCCATGAGCTGCAAGCCCACGGGCATGCCCGAGTCGCGGCCCAGACCGCAGGGCAGGCTCAGGCCCGGGATGCCCGCCAGGTTGGCCGAGATGGTGAAGATGTCCATGAGATACATCTGCAGGGGATCGCTGGTCATCTGGCCCACGCGGAAGGCCGTGGTCGGGCAGACCGGCCCGGCGATCAGGTCGCAGGTCTGGAAGGCCGTGTCGAAGTCGCGGCGCAGCAGGGCGCGCACCTGGGCGGCCTTGCGGTAGTAGGCGTCGTAGTAGCCAGCCGAGAGCACGTAGGTGCCCAGGATGATGCGCCGCTGGACCTCGTCGCCGAAGCCCTGGGTGCGAGAACGGGTGTACATCTCGGTCAGATCCTGGGCCTGCTTGTCGCGGTGGCCGTAACGCACGCCGTCGAAGCGGGCCAGGTTGGAGGAGGCCTCGGCCGTGGCGATGACGTAGTACACGGCCACGGCGTACTCCGAGAGCTTGAGCGGCACGGGCACGGTGCGCGCGCCCAGGGCCTCGGCCTGGGACACGGCCGCGCGGCAGCACTCGGCCACCTCGGGGTCCACGCCCTCGCTCCAGTATTCCTCGGGCAATCCGATGGTCAGGCCCTTGAGGTCGCCCCGGGCCGACAGGGCGGCCAGATAGTCCGGCACGGGCTCGGCCGCGCTGGTGGAGTCGCGGGTGTCGTGCCCGGCCATGACCTGGAGCAGCCGCGCGGCGTCCTCCACCGTGCGGGTCATGGGTCCGATCTGGTCCAGGGACGAGCCGTAGGCGATGAGTCCGTAGCGCGAGACGCGGCCGTAGGTGGGCTTGAGCCCGACGATGCCGCAGAACGAGGCGGGCTGGCGGATGGAGCCGCCGGTGTCCGTGCCCAGGGCTCCGAAGCCCTGGCAGGCGGCCACCGCCGCGGCCGAGCCGCCGCTGGATCCGCCGGGCACCCGTTCCGGGTCCCAGGGGTTGCGGGTGGGCTGAAAGGCCGAGTTCTCGGTGCTGGAGCCCATGGCGAACTCGTCCATGTTGGACTTGCCCAGGATCACGGCCCCGGCCGCCTTGAGCCGGGCCACGGCCGTGGCGTCGTAGAACGGAACGAAGTTTTCCAGGATGCGCGACCCGGCCGTGGCGGGCAGGCCCTTGGCGGTCAGGCAGTCCTTGACGATCAGGGGCACGCCCCAGAGCGGCCGCTCGGGGTCCGGTCCGGCCGCGTCCAAGGTCCGGGCCTCGGCCAGGGCGGTTTCGGCGGACACGTGCAGCAGGGCCCGGATCGTGGGCTCGGTGGCCTCGATGCGCTCCAGGCAGGCTTTGGTCGCCTCCTCGGCGGACACCCGGCGTTCGGCCAGCAGGCCGCGAAGCTCGGAAAGCGTCTTCAAATGCAGGTCGGACATGGTTTTCCCGTTCTCTTCAATGGACTGAATAGTTGCTGATGCAACCGGATCAGTGTCCGGCGGAGACGATGCGCGGCACGATGAAGAAGCTCCCGTCGGTCTCCGGCGCGTTGGCCAGGACCTGCTCCCGGGTGCACTCCCGGCGGACCTCGTCGGGGCGCAGGAGCGTGGTCTTCGAGCCCGGGCCGTACATGGGCTCCACGCCCGAGGTGTCCAGGCGGTTGAGCTGGTCGATGTAGTCCAGGATGTCGCCCACCTGCCCGGCGAACAGCTCCACCTTGTCCTCGCTCAGCTCCAGGCGGGCCAGCCGGGCCACGCGGAGCACTTCCTCTCGGCTGATCTTCATGTCGTCTCCTTGATGGAACTCAGTCGCGGTCCAGCTCGTCGGACGGCGCGGGCTTCCGGGGCTGGGCCGGGGCGGCGGCCGGAGCCGGGGCCGGAGTCGAGGCCTTGCCCTGCCGCTGGGTGTTGGCGGCCTTGATGAACAGTTCGCGCCGGGACAGGGCCTTGGCGATGCTCTCGCGCATGCGGGCGGGATCGGCCGCCACCTTGCCGTCCTTGGCGGGCTGGAAGAGGTGCAGGGCCTCGCTGGCCGAGCCGTCGGGGCCCCAGCTCATGGGCGCGAGGCTGAAGTCGAAGCCCTCCATGCGGGACAGGCGCCCGTTGATCTCGGCCGGAGAGACCGAATCCGGGTTGCCCATGCGGGCGGCGAAACGCACGAAGTCGTAGCCCAGGGCCACCCAGAAGTCGGCCGTCCCGAGCCCCTGCTCGTCCAGGGCGGACTGCAGCGCCCGGGCCGCCGGGCTCTCCTGGTCCCAGGCCCCGGAGCAGGCCGTCAGCCGGTAGTACTGCTCCTCCAGGTCGCGGGACTCGTCCAGGGCCCGGCTCCACATCTCCGGCCCCAGGAACACGAGGTAGCCGGACTCATGGAAGAAGAAGTTCGGGATGAGCACCTGGGCCTGGGCCCAGCCGTCGGGCAGGAACACGGCCCCGAAATCGGCCTTGGGCGCGGTTCCGCCGGACTTGAACGGCACGCGCAGCAGCCGGGCCACGCTCTTGCCCCACTCGGGATGGTCGCCCGGAGGATAGGTCTCCGTCACCGAGACATGGCCGCCCCGGGCCGCGACCTCGGCGGCGAAGAGGTCGCGCATGTGGCGGCCGAACTTCTCCTCCGGGGCCAGCACGGCCACGTTGCGGATGCCCAGGTCGTCCACGGCCAGCTTGGCCGCGGCCCGGGCCTGGTCGCGGGCGCTGGGGAAGAAGCGCCAGGCCTGCGCGCCCTCGCGCACATCGCCCAGGCTCGGCAGGAAGGTGAAAAAGGCCCGCCGGGAGAGCGCTCCCGAGGGCTCCACCTCCTTCACGGCCTCCATGCGCAGCGGCCCGCCCACCAGGGAGAAATGCGGCGGCAGCTCGTTCAGGCGGCCGACCCAGCCCTGGGCCTCGGTGTTGATCACCCGGACCTCGGTCTCCTGGCCCGCGTTGGCCAGCACCCACTGGGCCAGGGACGCGCCCCGGGCGACCTTCTGGCCCACGTCGGCGAAGCGGCCGGACAAAGGCAGGGCCAGGGCCACGCCGGTGCGCGGCACGCCGCGCTTCTTCTCCAGCTCGCGCAGGTCGCGGCCGAGAACGTCCTTGGACTCCAGCTGCGAGGCGGCCAGGACCGCGCGCATGGTGCGCCAGCTGTCGGCCCATTCGTCCTTGTCCTTGGCCTCCCGGCGGGCCCGTTCGAAATCCGTCAGGGCGTAGGGGAAGGCCGAGCGGGCCTCGGCGGGCGCGGCCTCGGCCAGCCGTTTCAGGTCCCGGTCCCCGAGTTCGCCCAGACGGGCCAGGAAGTCCTTCTCCAGGGCCGCCCGCGAGGGGCCGTCCGGGGCCAGGCGGTAGCCGTCGGCCAGGGCCTGCAGGGCCTGGGCCGGGTGGCCGTCGGCGTAGAACACGTCGAAGAAGGCCAGGGCGGCCTTGCGCCGCGTCTCCCAGGGCACGTTCTTGCGCCCGGCCAGCCAGACGCGCTGCTCGTCCAGGGCGGCGGCCTTGCCCAGGGCGGCCAGGGAGCGGATGTTCAGGTCGGTCCAGCGCCAGTCGTCCACGGCCTTCTTGTCGGCCTTGGCCCAGGCGTCCAGGGCGGCCAGGGACTGGTTGTAGTGGCGCGACTCGAAGGCGCTCTCGGCCAGGCGGCGGGCCACGAGGGGCCGGTCGCGGCCGGGCAGGTCGGGCCGTTCGAGCAAGCGGCCGTAGTACAGCTCGCCCCGGGCCCAGTCGTGCTTGTCGTAGGCCTTGGCGGCCTCCTGCATGAGCTGCGGGGTGGCCATGAGATTCACGGATTCGGCGCTGGGGCCCCAGGCGATGCGCTGGGCGCAGCCGAAGAGCAGCGCGGCGCAGAGCGTCAGGGCGGCGGCGAAGGCGATGCGGCGGAAGGTCATGAAGACTCGTCTCCAGAGGGCGGCGGTTTGAGGAGAGCCGGTCCCGGCACGGGACGAAAAAAACCCGGCCCGCGTTCGGTCGCGGGCCGGGTCAGGCTATACTGGTTGGCCGTGCAAGGCAAGCGCCCCGGGCGCGGCCGGGCTACTTCACTTCGGTGTAGTCGGCGTCGACCACGTCGTCGTCATCCTTGCGGCCCTGGGCCTGCTGCCCGCCGCCGGGCTGCTGGGCCTGCTGCCCGCCCGCGCCCTGGGCCTGGGTCTTTTGGGCGTAGAGCTGCTCGGCCAGCTTGTGCGAGGCGCTGGACAGGGCGTCGGTGGCCCGCTTGATGGCCTCCACGTCGTCCCCGCCGAGAACCTTCTTCAGCTCCTCCACGCGGTTCTCGATGTCGCCCTTGAGCACGGGGTCCACGCCCGAGCCGATGTCGCGCAGGGTCTTCTCCGTGGTGTAGATCAGGTTGTCGGCCTGGTTGCGGGCCTCGATGACCTGCTGCTTCTTGCGGTCGTCCTCGGCGTGGGCCTCGGCGTCCTTGACCATGCGGTCGATGTCCGAGTCGGACAGGCCGCTGGAGGCCGTGATGCGGATGGACTGCTCCTTGCCGGTGCCCAGATCCTTGGCCGAGACGTTCACGATGCCGTTGGCGTCGATGTCGAAGGTGACTTCCACCTGGGGCACGCCGCGCGGGGCCGGGGGCAGGCCGGTGAGCTCGAAGCGGCCGAGGGTCATGTTGTCGCCCGCCATGGGCCGCTCGCCCTGGAGCACGTGGATCGACACCGAGGGCTGGTTGTCGGCGGCCGTGGTGAAGACCTGGCTCTTGCGGGTCGGAATGGTCGTGTTGCGCTCGATGAGCCGGGTGAACACGCCGCCCATGGTCTCGATGCCCAGCGACAGCGGGGTCACGTCCAGCAGGAGCACGTCCTTCACGTCGCCCGCCAGAATGCCGCCCTGGATGGCCGCGCCCATGGCCACGACCTCGTCCGGGTTCACCGAACGGTTGGGCTCCTTGCCGAAGAACTCCTTCACCTTCTGCTGCACCAGGGGCATGCGGGTCATGCCGCCGACCAGGACCACCTCGTCGATGTCCTTGGACGACAGCCCGGCGTCCTTGAGGGCCTTGCGGCAGGGCTCGGCCGTGCGGTCCACCAGGTCCTCGACGAGCTTCTCCAGCTTGGCCCGGGTGAGCTTGATCATGAGGTGCTTGGGGCCGTTCTGGTCGGCGGTGATGAAGGGCAGGTTGATCTCGCTCTCCATGGCCGTGGACAGTTCCTTCTTGGCCTTCTCGGCGGCCTCCTTGAGGCGCTGGAGGGCCATGCGGTCCTTGGAGAGGTCGATGCCGTTCTCGCGCTGGAACTCCTCGACGAGGTACTCGATCACGCGGTGGTCGAAGTCCTCGCCGCCGAGGAAGGTGTCGCCGTTGGTGGCCCGGACCTCCACGACGTTGTCGCCCACCTCCAGGATGGAGATGTCGAACGTGCCGCCGCCGAGGTCGAAGACCGCGATCTTCTCGTTGCGTTTCTTGTCGAAGCCGTAGGCCAGGGAGGCCGCCGTGGGCTCGTTGATGATGCGCTTGACCTCCAGGCCCGCGATCTTGCCCGCGTCCTTGGTGGCCTGGCGCTGGGAGTCGTTGAAGTAGGCGGGCACGGTGATGACCGCCTCGGTCACGGGCTCGCCCAGGTAGGTCTCGGCGTCCTGCTTGAGCTTCTGCAGGATCATGGCCGAGATCTCGGGCGGGCTGTACTTCTTGCCCGCGATCTCGACCCAGGCGTCGCCGCCCTTGCCGTCCACGATGCGGTAGGGGCAGTGGCCCTTCCACTTGTCCACCTCGGGCGCGGCGAAGGCGCGGCCCATGAGGCGCTTGATGGCGAAAACGGTCTTGTCCGGGTTGGTCACGGCCTGGCGCTTGGCCAGCTCACCCACCAGCCGCTCCTTGTCGGTGAAGGCGACGATGGAGGGGGTGGTCCGCCCGCCCTCGGGGTTGGTGATGCACTTCGGGTCCTTGCCCTCCATGACGTAGACGCAGGAGTTGGTGGTCCCGAGGTCGATCCCGATGATCTTGCCCATTATCTCGTCCTCCTCAGTTGGAAGAATTCGTTCGTATGTCCGACGGGAACCCGCCGTCCCGTTTGGGATAAGTCCTGTTGTCCGTTTGTAAAGAAGCCCGCCGCGCTTTTATTGCGGCTTGTTCACCAGAACCTTGGCCGGCCGCAGGAGCCGATCCTTGAGCAGATAACCCTTCTGGGCCACCTGGGTCACGAAGCCGTCGGGCAGGTTCGGGTCCTGCACCGCGCCGAGGGCCTCGTGGCGGTTGGGGTCGAAGAGCACCCCGGTCTCGTCCACGGGGGTCAGGCCGTGGTTCTTGAGGATGTCCAGGAAGACCTTGCGGGTCATGTCCACGCCCATGACGAAGTCCTTGCAGCCCTCGCCCGGGGCGTGGTTCAGGGCCAGGTCCAGGTTGTCCAGCACGGGCAGCAGGTCGGCCAGCACGGACTGGCAGGCGAACCGGCGCAACTCCTCGGTCTCGCGCGAAAGCCGCTTGCGCGTGTTGTCGGCCTCGGCCAGGGAGCGCAGGCGCACGTCCTCGGCCTGCTTCATGACCTCGCAGCTCGGGCAGACGTGGCTCTTGCAGAGCGCGGCCAGCTCCTCCTCGCTCAGGGTCAGCTCCGGGGCCTCGCCCGGCGTCTTGTCTCCATTGGTCACGGGAATCTCTTGGTCCTTGCTTTCCTCGACGGACATGAGTCACCTCTCGGCAAAAAATCGCGGCGGAAGACCGCCGCGCCCATGAGGTAAGCACGGCTCATGGGTTGTCAACGGGCACGGGCCGGGCGAACGCCGATTTTTTCCCGGAATTCAGCGCAGGAAGCGGCCGTTCTCGTAGATCACGCGCGCGGCCCCGCCGGGCAGCGCGGCGGTCACGGCCTTGGGCTCGGTGTTCACCAGGTCCCAGTGCAGGGCCGAGGCGTTGAAGCCGAACTCGGCCTCCATCTCGGGCGTGAGGATTTCCAGCGGGCCGGAGTAGCTGGACAGCGGAGCCGAGCCCAGGGCGATGTGGCAGTTGCCCCGCTCCCCGCCCAGGTTCTCGTCCAGCAGGGTGTGGGCCATGAACTGCGTCACGCGCGAGAAGCGGCTGTCGGTGAGCGAGAACTCGCCCAGGCGGCGGGCCCCGGCGTCGGCGTAGAGCCGCTGCTGGAGGAACTGCCCTCCCCTGGCGGCCTCGGCGCGCACGGCGATGCCGTTCTGGAACTCCAGGCGCGCGCCGAGCACGAGGTGGCCCATGTGCAGCGAGGGCTGGTCGGCGTAGAAGACCCCGCGCGCCGAGCGGCCGTCCGGGGCGATGTACAGCTCCCCGCCCGGGATGTTGGCCCCGTTCACGCCCACGAAGCGGCGATGCGGTCCGGGCTCCACGGTCAGGTCGCAGGAGGCGGACTCCAGGCGGTAGGACGTGGCCTTCAGCCCGTCCAGCCAGCGGCCGGTGTCCTCCACCTCCTCGCGCAGGCGCTTCCACTCGCGCACCGGATCGGCCATGTTCAAATAGCAGGCCCGGGCCAGGAGCCGGGCGTATTCCTCCAGGTCCACCCCGGCCGCGTCGGCCAGGGCCTGGGTGGGGTGGAGGCAGGTGGTCCAGCCCAGGAGACCGGCCCGGCGGCGGCGCTCCAGGACCTGTCCCGCGTGCAGACGGCCCTGGCGCATCTGGTCCACCACCCGGGGGTCCACGTGGGCCAGGTGGCCGGGATCGGCCGGGGCCAGGATGTTCAGCACGCCGGAGGTCTTCTGGAACAGCTCCACCTCGCCCGGCTGCTCGAAGGTGAGCTGGCCGAAGCTGCCGTTCTCGCAGAGGCAGGCCTCCATGCCCGGGGTCGGCCGGGAGAGACAAAGCGGATGGAGATGGGCGTCGATGAGCCGGGCATAGACCGCCTCGGCCAGGTCCGCGGCGGGCACGTCGTAGCGCACGAGCACGAGATCGCCGTTCTTGAACGGCACGTCCCGCGAGGTCGTCAACGCCCAGAACAGGACGTCGGCGTAGGATTCGAGATCGTTAGGGGTAAAGCTCAATATGGCGTCCCTATATGTTTCGACGAAAACAGACCGACCTCGCAAACGCTTTTCCCATCGCTACTGAGGCAAAGATGCCAAGAGCTGGTTAACTTAGATAGATTTTACTTGTTGAAACCGTTTATTCTTGTTGATAAATAAAATTATATCCTAATAAGATAGCCTTAACAACTCAGTCATCGCAAAACAGAAACGAGCCTATCCTATGCGTAGTGTCAACTCCTCGGAATTCTCCAAAATATCTTATTTGGATACAACTAATCTTGCCGGAAGGATTATTCCGCTTCACCCCTGTTACCACGAAAACGGTGAATGGGAGATGTGGATTGATCATGATGGCAAGCTAATCCCTATGCGGTGTTGCGGAGTGATCGACGGAGTATATTGGGGAAAGATAAAAGCTGTAAATTCACATCAAAATCTCAAATTTATGAACGTTGCCTATAAGCGATTATCATTCAATGAATTGAGTATTGTAATTAATGGAATATATAATGATATATTAAATTTGTCGTGTACATTTTCGAAGTATGATATTTATATAAATTATGATAGCAATCGAACGGCACTTTCCAGAATAATATCAAGCGAGCTCGAATTTATTTTTTCTACAGCAAGAAGCATTTTTGATTTAATGCAAGAGTATATCAGAAAATTAAGAGAAAGAATGATTAATTGCAACACCAACAGCAAATTACCAAGTATTAAAAAATCGTTTGCATCAATTGTCCTATGCGGCTGTCGCCTCGTTACTAAAAATGAAATGATTTTAAAATATAAAATTGAAGACGGCCTTGCCGATTGTTATGCAAAACATGCAAAATTTTTCCTATGGGTTAGAGATATCCGCGATAAAATAATACATAGCCCTAAAAATTTTGATCTTATATTTGCCGGGGAAGAAGGATTCTCCGTTTTAACGCGCAATAGGTTGTTTTCAGATATTGAAATATGGAACGAAATCAACACACTGCGACCTAATAGTCTTGGATCAGTAAAATCATTAACCGCATACATAATAAATAAACTTATGCTCATGCTTGATGACTTTTTTTCATATTTTGAATCTAACTATCAATTACCGCCTGACATCGCGCCGAAACACAACCTATTTTCCTGCAGTCCTCACATTCACCATCTCGAAAAATTAAATTCTTATATGACGACCGAAGCCTGGTACTCGAAAAAATAAGGCCGAGCATCCCGCCCGGCCTTATTGATTAATTGCGTCCCGCCCATTTAAACACCAGCTTGTCGCCGTCCAAATCCACAGTCACATTCTGCCCGTCCTCCAGCCTGCCGGAGATGAGCTCCTTGGCCAGGGGCGTTTCCAGGCGCGACTGGAGGTAGCGGTGCAGCGGCCGCGCGCCGAAGACCGGATCGTAGGCCGACTGGGCGATGAAGGCCTTGGCCCGGTCCGTGAGGTCGAGCCCGATCTTGCGGTCCTCCAGGCGGGAACGCAGCCCGGCCAGCAGGAGGTCCACGATCTTCATGAGCTGCTCCTGCAGGAGCGGCTTGAAGAGCACGGTCTCGTCCACCCGGTTCAGGAACTCGGGCCGGAAGTTGGTGCGAAGGGTGTTCATCACCGCGTCCTCGGTGCCCGGCTTGAAGCTCCCGTCCGGCTCGATGCCGTCCAGGAGGTACTGGGCCCCCAGGTTGGAGGTCATGATGATGATCGTGTTCTTGAAGTCCACGGTCCGGCCGTGGCTGTCCGTGAGCCGCCCGTCGTCCAGGATCTGCAACAGGGCGTTGAAGACGTCCGGGTGGGCCTTCTCGATCTCGTCGAAGAGCACCACGGCGTAGGGCTTGCGGCGCACGGCCTCGGTGAGCTGGCCGCCCTCGTCGTAGCCCACGTAGCCCGGAGGCGCGCCGATGAGCCGGGCCACGGTGTGCTTCTCCATGTACTCCGACATGTCCAGGCGGACCATGTTCTCCTCGGAGTCGAACAGGGCCTCGGCCAGGGCCTTGGACAACTCGGTCTTGCCCACGCCCGTGGGGCCCAGGAAGATGAACGAGCCGATGGGCCGCTTGGGATTCTTGAGCCCCGCGCGGGCGCGCAGCACGGCGTCGGCCACGGCGGTGACGGCCGCGTCCTGGCCCACCACCCGGGCGTGGAGAATGTCCTCCAGCCGGAGCAGCTTCTCGCGCTCGCCCTCCAGGAGCCGGGCCACGGGGATGCCGGTCCAGCGGGAGATGACCGCGGCCACGTCGTCCGGGCCCACCTCCTCCTTGACCAGCCGGGGCTTGCCGTCCTCGGAGAGCGCGGCCTCGGAGTCGGCCAGCTGCTTCTCCAGGGCATGCAGCTTGGAGTAGCGCAGCTCGGCGGCCTTGTTGTAGTCGAGCTGGCGCTCGGCCTCCTCGACCTCGTGTCGGGTGCGCTCGATGTCCTCCTTGAGGCGGCGCAGGTTCTCGATGGAGCTCTTCTCGCGCTCCCACTGGGCCTGCAATTCGGCCTGCCCGGCCTTGACCTCCTCCAGTTCCTCCTCCAGCTTCTTCAGCCGTTCCTTGCTGGCCTTGTCGGTCTCGCGCTTGAGGGCCTCGCGCTCGATCTCCAGTTGCAGGGCCGTGCGGTTGGCCTTGTCCAGCTCGTAGGGCTGGGAGTCGATCTCGGTGCGGATGAGGGCCGCGGCCTCGTCGATGAGGTCGATGGCCTTGTCCGGGAGCTGGCGGTCGGAGATGTAGCGGGCCGAGAGCACGGCGGCCTCGACCACGGCCGCGTCGCTGATGCGCACGCCGTGGTGCACCTCGAAGCGTTCGCGCAGGCCGCGCAGGATGGAGATGGTGTCCTCCACGCTCGGCTCGTCGACCATCACCGGCTGGAAGCGGCGTTCCAGCGCCGGGTCCTTCTCGATGTACTTGCGGTACTCGTCCGTGGTGGTCGCGCCGATGCAGTGCAGTTCGCCCCGGGCCAGCATGGGCTTGAGCAGGTTGCCCGCGTCCATGGCTCCCTCGGCCTTGCCCGCGCCCACGATGGTGTGCAGCTCGTCGATGAAGAGCAGGATGCGGCCCTCGGACTGCTGGACCTCCTTGAGCACGGCCTTGAGCCGTTCCTCGAACTCGCCCCGGTACTTGGCCCCGGCGATGAGCGCGCCCATGTCCAGGGCGAAGACGATCTTGTCCTTCAACCCCTCGGGCACGTCCTGCTTGACGATGCGCTGGGCCAGGCCCTCCACGATGGCGGTCTTGCCCACGCCCGCCTCGCCGATGAGCACGGGGTTGTTCTTGGTCCGGCGCGAGAGGATGCGGATGGTCCGGCGGATTTCGGCGTCCCGGCCGATGACCGGGTCGAGCTTGCCCGCCTTGGCCTCGGCCACCAGGTCGCGGCCGTACTTCTTGAGCGCGTCGTAGGTGGCCTCGGGGTTGTCCGAGGTCACGCGCTGCTTGCCGCGCACCTCGGTGAGCACGCCGAGCACCTTGTCGCGGTTCAGGTTGAACTGGCGGTTCACCCGGCCCGCGCCGCTGGACGGCGATTCGTCCAGCAGGGCCAGGAACAGGTGCTCCACGCTCACGAACTCGTCCTGCATCCGCTTGGCCGCGTCCTCGGCGCGCACGATCAGGCTCGACAGGCGCGGGGTCACATAGACCTGGCCGGGCTGGGCTCCGGGCCCGCTCACGCTGGGCATCCGCTTCAGCTCGTCCTCCACGGCCTTGGCATAGGCCGTGGGATCGACGCCGCACTTCTTGAGGATTTCGGGCGCCAGCCCGCCCTCCTGGGCCACCAGGGCCGCCAGCAGATGCTCGGCGTCGATCTGCTGTTGTCCGAGGCGCACGGCCAAGCTCTGGGCCTCGCTGATGGCCTGTTGGGATTTCTGGGTCAGCTTGTTGGGGTCCATGCGGAACCTCCTTGCAGTCTCGTATGATGATCTCGGCGTACCGGGCGCGCGGCTAGAGCAGCCGCCGCAGCTCGGCCACCTCCTTTTCCAGTTCCTCGATGCGGGCCAGCAGGTCCACGATGATGCTCGCGCCCGCGACGGAAATGCCCAGATCGTTGCTCAGCCGCAGCAGCTTCTGGATGCGGTAGACGTCGCGCATGCGGAAGAGGTAGCCCTCGGCCCCGGTGCGCACCGGCTCCACCCAGCCCATCTCCACCAGTTCGCCCATGCAGGCGGGCGCGATGCCCGTCAGCTCCACGAGCTGGGCCCAGGCCACCTGCTCCGACGGCTCGGGCAGGGTGCAGCCCACGGTCACGAGCGTTTCCTGAACGCGCTTGGTCATGCCCACGTCCTCCTAGTCCCTGGGCCGGAAGGAGGACTTCCGGGCCAGCTCCTCCCAGAGCCGCCGCTCCTCGTCGGAGAGGCTGTCCGGGGTCTGGATCATGATCCGCACCAGCTGGTCGCCGCGACCGTCGCCGCAGCCCAGCCCCTTGCCGCGCAGCCGCAGCTTCTTGCCGCTGCCGATGCCGGCGGGAATCTTCATCTCCACGCCCCCGTCCAGGGTGGGGACGCGCACGGTCGCGCCCAGCGCGGCCTCCCAGGGCGTGAGCCTCAGGTCGAAGACCAGGTCCGAGTCCTTGACCTTGTAAAGCGGATGCGGGGCGAGCCGGACCTTGAGGTAGAGGTCGCCCGCCGGACCGCCCGCGCTGCCCGGATTGCCCTGCCCGGCCAGGCGGATGCGCTGGCCGTCCTTGATCCCGGCGGGCACCGTGACGTTGAGCGTCTTGGTGCTCATCCGGGGCAGGCCGTCGGGCCCGGGCACGTGCTCGGAGAGCGTGATGGACTGGGGGCCGCCCCGGAAGGCGTCCTCCAGCGAGATTTCATAGCCCGCCTCGGCGTCCTGGCCGCGCCGGGGGCGCTGGCGGAACTCGCGGCCGCCGAACTCCTGGCCTCCGAACCCCTGGGCGCCGAATCCCCGGCCGCCGAAGATGGTCTCGAAGAAATCGCTGAAGCCAGAGCCGCCGCCGAACTCCTGGCCGCCGAAGTTGAAGCGCACGTTCTCGTAGCCCGGAGGCGGCTGGAAGCCCTGGCCCTGCTGCCAGTTGGGCCCCAGGGTGTCGTAGAGCTTGCGCTTCTCCGGGTCCTTGAGCACCTCGTACGCCTCGTTGGCCTCCTTGAACTTGCCCTCGGCCGCGGGGTCGCCCGGATTGAGGTCCGGGTGGTACTTGCGGGCGAGCTTCTTGAAGGCCTTGGAGACCTCCTCCTGGGAGGCGGTCTTGGAGACTCCGAGAATCTTATAATAGTCCTTGTATTCGACGGACATCGTCTTGCCACACTCCTTGGCCGGGACCGTCGCGCGGTCCATCTCGATGCTACAAGGTAACGTGAAAGAAGGAGAAGTCAAGAAGCCGACGCCCGACTTCACAGCGCCGCCACGGTTGCGTAGGATCGGCCCAGCCAAGGAGGTCCCCATGTCCGCCCTCTCCCGCCCGGCGACCCTCTGCGCCGTTCTGGCCCTGCTCCTCTGCGCCTCCGGCTTCGTGCCCATGAAGCCCAAGGACCCCGCCGCCTCCGGCCGGAGCCTGGCCACCCTCAGCGGGGACCAGCGCATCGCCAACGCCGTCAAGGCCAAGCTCCTGGACAAGAACAAGCAAAAAGGACTGTCCGTGAAGGTCTCCTGCTTCGACGGCCGGGTCTACCTCGTGGGACGGCTGGACGACACGTCCTTCCAGAACTTCGCGGTGACCACGGCGCGCGCGGCGGACGGCGTCCTCTCGGTGGAAATCTACTTCCTGCCCGAAACCGGCGACGCCTCCGCCGATCCCGAGGTTGCCGACCGGGTGCGCGCGGCCCTGGCCGAGGACAAGGTCGTGGCCAAGGCCCACGTGGAGGTGGAGGTGGTCAACGGCGTGGCCGTGCTTCTGGGCGTGGTCCCGAACCCGGAGATGATCAAACAGGCACGGGAGACGGCCGAGGCCGTCCCGGGCGTGGAGCGGGTCCAGTCCTTCCTGGTTCCGGCCCGCTGACCGCGTCCGATCAGGGCCCGGGCCGCCGCCACTCGTACTGGCGCGTGCCCCGGTTGTAGCAGGACGGGCAGCTCCGGCGGCCGCGGAAGAAGCGGATGAGCACGGCCCCGGCCAGGAAGCCGCCCACATGGGCCCACCAGGCCACGCCCCCGCCGCCCTGGGCGGCCATCCCGGAGATGAGCTGGGTCAGGAACCAGAAGCCCAGGAAGAAGGGCGCGGGGATGTCCACGAACCAGGGGATGAAGAAGATCGGAATGAGGGTGTGCACCGTGCCCCGGGGATAGAGCACGAAGTAGGCCCCCATGACCCCGGCGATGGCCCCGGAAGCCCCGATGACCGGCACCGGCGAGCCCAGGTTCAGAACGAGGTGCGCGGCCAGGGCGGCCAGCCCGCAGAGCACGTAGAAGACCGCGAAGCCCGCATGCCCGGTGGCGTCCTCCACGTTGTCCGCGAAGATCCAGAGCATCCACATGTTGATGATCAGGTGCCACCAGCCGCCGTGCAGGAACATGTACGTCAGGGCGGGCCAGAGGGACTGCGACAGCCCGTGGACCCGGGCCCATTCCGGGTTGAAGTAGCGCAGCGGGACCACGCCGAAGAGATGGACCAGGGCGTTGCGGTCCCAGGGCGGCAGGCTCGTCTGGAAGAGGAAAACCAGCACGTTCAGGACGATGATGCCCCAGACCACGTAGGGCGTGGTCAACCGGGGCACGTTGTCGCGCAGGGGGATCACGCCCCGTCCTCTCCGTCGGCCGCGGCCAGCTCCCGGCCCAGCCGCTCCCAGAGCGCCTCGAACCTCCGCGCGGCCGCCTCCCGCCGCCGGGCGGCGACGCCGCCCGCGATCTTGAGCAGGGCTCCGGCCCGGCGTTCCAGGTCGGCCAGGGTCCCGGAGTTGTCCACCACGAGATGGCAGGCGCGCAGCTTGGCGGGCCCGGGCCACTGCCAGGAGTCGAACAGGGCCAGGGTCTCGGCGTCCAGGCCGCGCCCGGCCAGCAGGTCGTCCCGGCGGGCTTCCTCCGGCCGCCAGATTCCGGCCAGCAGGTCCGCCGCGTCGGCCCGGCCGGACTCCTGCAGAAGCGGAATTTCGGCCACCGCCACCTCGGCCCCGGCGTTGGCGGCCCAGAAGGCCTCCAGCCGGTGCCAGACCAGGGGATGCACGAGGTCCATGATCTCCCGGCGCAGGCCGTCCGAACGGCGCATTGCCGCCAGGAGCGCGGCCTTGTCCACCCCGCCGTCCGCCGCGATGAACTCGTCGCCGAAACGCCGGGCCAGGAGCCCCGCGCCGTCCCCGCCCGGGACATAGAGCGCGGCGACCTCGGCGTCGGCGGAGAAGACCGGGGCCCCGCGCGCGGCCAGGGCCCGCAGCAGGGCCGACTTGCCCGAGCCCGTGCGACCCACCACGGCCAGACGCAGGCAGCGCCGGTCCAGGGCCGCCAGCAGGGCCAGGAAGTCGGCGGGCGGCCTGCGTTGGAAATGCATCCTCCGCCCCGTGCCGGGGTGCGTGAGGGCCAGAAAGAAGGCATGCAGCATCTGGCGGTTCGCCAGGGCGGCGGCCTCGCCTCCCCGGGCCGTCCAGGCGGCGTGTTCGCGCGAACCGTAGACCGCGTCGCCCACGAGAGGGTGGCCGACGTGGGCCATGTGCACGCGGATCTGATGCGTGCGGCCGGTGAAGATGCGCACCAGGAGCAGGGAGGCGCGGCCCTCGGGATCGCTCCAGAGCACCCGCCAGGCGCTCTCAGCCGGGCGGCCGCCCTTCTCCACCACGGCCATCTTCGTCTTCTGGGTGGGGTGGCGGCCGATGGGCGCGTCCACCCGGCCCTCGTCACGCCGGGGCCGCCCGTGGACCAGGGCCAGATAGGCCTTGGACACCCGGCGCTCGGCGAAGTCCCGGGCCAGGGCCAGGCGGGCCTCCGAGGTCAGGGCCACGGCCATGACGCCCGAGGTGTCCTTGTCCAGGCGGTGCACGATGCCCGGCCGCTGCTCGTCCAGCACGCGGATTTCCGGGAAGTGGTGCAGCAGGCGGTGCACCAGCGTGCCCGCCGAGAGCCCGGGCGCGGGGTGCGTGGTCAGCCCGGCGGGCTTGTCCAGCACCGCCAGTTGGACGTCGCGGTGGATCAGGTCCAGGGCCCCGTCCTCGGCCGCGAGTTCCGCCGCGCGGGCCTCGCCTTCCAGCAGCAGCAGCAGCTCCCCGCCCTCCAGGCGCAGGTTGGGCTTGGCGCAGGCCGCTCCGTCCACCCGGGCGCGGCCGGACTTGATCCAGTCCTTGACCTGCTCGCGCGAGACGCCCTCACCGGCCAGCTCCCGGGCCCAGAAACGGTCCAGCCGCAGGCCCGCGTCGCGGCCCTCCACCCGGCGTTCCCAGGACGTGCAACCTTCCGTGACCATGCCCGGAAGATACACGTGAACCCGTTGAAAGCAAAACACTTTCTCTTCCATTTCAAAAAAAGCGCCGCGCCGTCTTGACCCTCCCGGGTGCTGCCTTTACAAGAAGGGGATTTCATCGGCGGCCCGACCGCCCGATTCCAGCCAAGGAGGCATCCCGTGTCGGTATTCGTGGTTGATCATCCCCTGGTGCGGCACAAGCTGGGCATCCTGCGCAAGCACGATCTGCCCACCAGCCTGTTCCGCGACGTGGCGACGGAAGTCTCGCGGCTTCTCACCTATGAGGCCACCAAGGACCTGGAGACCGAGAAGAAGGTCATCAAGGGCTGGGCCGGAGACGTGACCATCGACCGCATCAAGGGCAAGAAGATCACCGTGGTGCCGATTCTGCGCGCCGGTCTGGGCATGATGGACGGCGTCTTGGACATGGTGCCCGGGGCCAAGGTCTCGGTGGTCGGCTTCTACCGCAACGAGGAGACCCTCCAGCCGGTGAAGTATTACGTCAAGCTGGCCAAGAGCATCAAAAGCCGCATGGCCCTCATCCTGGACCCCATGCTGGCCACCGGCGGCACCCTGAACGCCACCATCTCCCTGCTCAAGGAAGCGGGCTGCAAGCAGATCCGGGGCCTGTTCCTGGTGGCCGCGCCCGAGGGCATCGAGCGCATCACCTCCCAGCACCCGGACGTGGACATCTACACCGCGGCCATCGACGAACGGCTCAACGAGAACGGCTACATCCTTCCCGGACTGGGCGACGCCGGGGACCGCATCTTCGGCACCAAGTAAGACACGGGGCGCGTCCGGGCGCCCCTTTTTTTCGCGCGAACGAGAGAGACCGAGAGAGACAAGGAGGAACAATGAGCGAGGTCCGTCAACCGACTGATTACGTCTTCCGCCTCAAGGACGCGGTCCTTGGGGCCCAGATGCTCTTCGTGGCCTTCGGCGCCCTGGTCCTGGTGCCGCTGCTCACGGGGCTCAATCCCAACGTGGCCCTGTTCACCGCCGGAGCGGGCACCCTGCTCTTCCAGGTCATCACCAAGGGCAAGGTGCCGGTCTTCCTGGCCTCCTCCTTCGCCTTCATCGCGCCCATCATCTACGGCGTGCAGACCTGGGGCATCCCGGCCACCCTCTCCGGCCTGGCGGCAGCCGGCCTCGTCTACGTGCTCCTGGCCGCGGTCATCAAGCTGCGCGGCGTGCAGATGCTCCACCGCATCCTGCCGCCCATCGTCACCGGCCCCGTGATCATGGTCATCGGCCTGATCCTGGCCCCGGTGGCCGTGAACATGGCCCTGGGCAAGACCGGCGACGGCGCGGCCGTGCTCGTGCCGCGCGACACGGCCATGATCGTGTCCATGCTCTCGCTCCTGGCCACGGTCCTGGTGTCCCTGCTGGGCAAGGGCTGGCTGCGGCTCCTGCCGATCCTCTCCGGCATCGTCGCGGGCTACGCGGCCTCCCTGGCCTTCGGGCTGGTGGACTTCGCCCGGGTGGCCGCCGCGCCCTGGCTCGCGGTGCCCGATTTCGTGTTCCCCGAGTTCAAGCTCGAGGCCGTGCTCTTCATCGTGCCCGTGGCCATCGCCCCGGCCATCGAGCACTTCGGCGACGTGCTGGCCATCGGCTCCATCGCCCGCAAGGACTACATCAAGGACCCCGGCGTGCACCGCACCCTGCTGGGCGACGGCCTGGCCACCTCCCTGGCCTCGCTGCTCGGCGGCCCGCCGAACACCACCTACTCCGAGGTCTCCGGCGCCGTGGCCCTGATCAAGGTCTTCAACCCGGCGATCATGACCTGGGCGGCCATCACGGCCATCCTCCTGGCCTTCGTGGGCAAGCTCGGGGCCTTCCTGGGCACCATCCCCGTGCCGGTCATGGGCGGCATCATGGTCCTGCTCTTCGGGGCCATCATGGTCGTGGGCATCAACACCCTGGTGCGCGCGGGCCAGGACCTCATGGAGCCGCGCAACATGATCATCGTGGCCCTGATCGTCATCTTCGGCGTGGGCGGCATGAGCTTCAGCACGGGCGAGTTCAAGCTGGAGGGCATCGGCTTGGCCGGCATCACCGGCGTGGTCCTGAACCTGCTCCTGCCCGAGGGCAAGCGGCAGTCCTGACGCGTTCCCGGCGCGGCGGCGCGGTCCTTCGGGATCAGCGCCGCCGCCCTTTCTCCGCCCCGGGCTGGACCGCGTCCGGGAAATCCTCTACATCCCTCGCATGAAGCCCACCGTCACCGGCCTGATCCTGACCTTCAACGGCCAGCGCCTCCTGCGCGAGTGTCTGAAGAGCCTCGACTTCTGCGACGAGATCCTGGTGGTCGATTCCCTCAGCACGGACCAGACCCGGGAGCTGGCCGGGCAGGCCGGGGCCCGCGTGCTCACCCGGAAATGGGAGGGCCCCGGCCCGCAGTTCCAGTTCGCCCTGGAGCGGATCACCACCGACTGGGTGGTCAGCCTGGACCAGGACGAGTACCTCACCGATGCGCTGCGGGACAACATCCGGCGCGCCCTGGCCGAGGCCCCGGCGGACCAGGCGGGCTGGTACGTGCCGCGCCGCTCCTTCTACTTCAACCGCTTCCTGAAGCACTCCGGCTGGTACCCGGACCACCTCCTGCGCGTGTTCCGGGCCGGGCGCATGCGGGTCACGGTGAGCGGGGCGCACTACCACTTCAATCCCCAGGGGCCCACGGCGAAGCTCTCCGGCGACATCGTGCACTACCCCTACGCCAATTTCCGCGAGCACATGGACAAGATGAACTCCTACGCCCAGCAGGCCGCGGACGAAATGCGCGCCAAGGGCAAGAAGGGGGGCGTGGCCCGGGCCGTGGCCCACGCCAAGATCCGCTTCATGAAGCTCTATTTCCTGAAGCTCGGATTCCTGGACGGCCGGGCCGGGTTCATCAACGCCTGCGCCGGGGCCTACTACGCCTTCCAGAAGTACATCCGGGTGGAGGAGAAAGGGGACTGGGGCCCCGAACGCTGACGGCGGAGAAAAAAAGAGGCCCGGGACGACCCGGGCCTTTTCGTTTCTAGGCGGCCTGGGACCGTATCCAGTCCAGGGCCTCCCGCACGTCCAGCGTGCCGGTGTAGATGGCCCGGCCGGAGATGGCCCCTTCCAGGCCCTTCTTCGTCAGCGGGGCCAAGGCCTTGAGGTCGTCCAGGGTGTGCACGCCCCCGGCCGCGATGACCGGAAGCCGGGTGGCCTCGCAGAGGGCCTCCAGGGCCTTCAGGTTCACGCCGGTCTGCATGCCGTCGCGGGAGATGTCGGTGTAGATGATGAAGGCCGCGCCGTCGGCCTCCAGGCGCGGCAGCACGTCGAAAATGGTCAGGCCCGCGTCCTCGACCCAGCCCTTGGTCTTCAGGCGGCCGTCCACCGCATCCAGGGACACGCCCACGCGGCCCGGGAACTCCCGGCAGATGGAGGCGAAGAGCTCGGGCTCGATGAGCGCGATGGTCCCGATGATGAGCCGCCGCACCCCGGCCTGGATGTAGGCCCGGGCCGTGGCCGCGTCGCGGATGCCGCCGCCCAGCTGCACCGGGATGGAGACCTGGGAGCAGATGCGGCGCACGAGTTCGGCGTTGCGCGGCAGGCCGGAAAAGGCCCCGTCCAGGTCGATGACGTGCAGCCAGGAGGAGCCCAGATCGGCCCAGTGCCGGGCCTGGGCCACCGGGTCGGGCGAAAACACGGTCACCGCGTCCTCCCGGCCCTGGGCCAGGCGGACGCACTGGCCGTCCTTGATGTCCACGGCGGGGAAAAGGATCATAAGCCCAAGGTCCGCAGACCGGTCTCGATGCCCTCGTCGGCCAGTTCGCCGGCCGTGATCCACTTGGCCTTGCGCTCGAAGAACTTGGGGATGTCCAGCAGGTTCGAGGTCAGGTCCTGCTGGGTCTCCTCGAAATGGTAGCGCTGGGCGATGCGCCCTTCCTTCACGTTGATGAGGTAGATGTCGAGCATGACCGAGGCCGGGGCCTCCACGCCCATCTCCTTGCCCTGGCGCTCCTTCCAGTAGAGCAGCTGAGGCACGAGCAGCATGTCCGCGCCGGTGCAGCGGCCCACCTCGACCCAATACTTGAGCGCCGTGGTGCGGGAACTCACCTCGGCCTCGTAGTTCTTGATGTCCTCGCACTGGCGGGTGTTGCCCATGCTCACGTAGCCCGTGGTGCCGTGGGTCATGAGCGCGTTGGTCAGGGACTGGTTCAGCTTGTCGAGGACCAGCGGGTCCACCTTCACGCCCTCGCGGGGCAGGTAGCCCGCCAGCAGTTCCCAGGTGAACGCCGGGTTGCGGAAGCCCGCCACGGCCAGGGTGCCCGACGGGCGGGGAGCCTGGGGCACGGGCCGGGCGCAGGCGGCCGCCAGGAGCAGGACGAACAGGGCGCACGAGACGATGACAGCGCTGCGTTTCATGAGTCGAGACTCCCCTTGGTGCTGGACACCCCCGCGCGGGTCACGCGCGCGGCCTGCGCCAGGGCCAAGCCCAGGGCCTTGAACGCGGCTTCCAGCAGGTGATGGCCGTTCTGTCCGTATTCGAAGCGGATGTGCAGGTTCATTCCGGCCTTGATGGCCAGGGATTTGAAGAATTCGCGCCAGACGTCCTTCTCCTCCCCGGCGATGACCGAGGGCAGGACGGTGTCGGCGTACACGAGCCAGGGGCGGCCGGAGAGGTCCACGGTGACGCGGGCCAGGGCCTCGTCCATGGGCACTTCGGCCGAGCCCACGCGGGTGATGCCCTTCTTCTCGCCCAGGGCCTCGGCCAGGGCCTGCCCCAGGGTCAGGCCCACGTCCTCCAGGCTGTGGTGGGCGTCCACTTCCAGGTCGCCCTTGCAGGTGAGGGTCAGGTCGAAACCGGCCCAGAAGGTCAGCAGGGTGAGCATGTGATCGGCGAACCCGACGCCGGTCGCGATCTTGGCGCGGCCCGAGCCGTCCAAATCCAGGACCACGCGCACATCGGTCTCGCGCGTGGTGCGCGCAACGGTCGCCTTTCGCTTGCCCACCTTCGCCTCCTCTCCGCGCCTGACTATGCAGGAAAAATGAAAAAAAGGAAATGCCCGGAGCGGCTAGGCTCCCGCATTCCCGCCGTCATCCTTGCCCTTTTCCGTATCGGCGGCGGACGCGGTTTCGTCCGTTCCGGCGGCCTCCCCGCCCTCCTCGGACGCGACGGGAGCCTCGGGCGCGGCCTCCACCGCGGGCGTGGGCGCGGCGGCGGGCACGGCGGCCGGGGTCTCGTCCTCCTCGTCATCCTCGTCCTTGGGCTGGGGCTTGCGGCCGAAGACCTTGGCCAGCCAGATGGATATCTCATAGAGCAGGACCAGCGGTCCGGCCATGAGGGTCTGGGTGAAGGGATCCGGCGGGGTCAGGATGGCGGCCACGATGAAGATGATCAGGATCGCGTACTTGCGGGACTTCTTCAGCTTCTCGGCGGTGACGACGCCGAGCCGGGCCAGGATGAGCATGAACAGCGGCATCTCGAAGACGACGCCGAAGGCCAGCAGGAGCTGCAGGCAGAACGTGGTGTATTCGTTGAGCTTGGGGATGAACTGGATCTTCTCGTTGGCGAAGCTGGCGAAGAACTCGAAGCCGAACGGGAAGACGACGAAATAGCCGAAGAGCGCGCCGGACACGAAGAGCACGGCCGTGACGATGGTGATCGGGATGATCCACTTGCGCTCATGCTCGTAGAGCCCGGGCGAGACGAAGGCCCATATCTGGTAGAAGATGTACGGGCTGACCAGGAAGATGCCCGCCACCAGGGCGACCTTGAGGTAGGTGAAGAACGCCTCGGGCGGGCTGGTGTACTGGAAGTGGCCGTCGGTGAGGATGCCGGCCATGGGCGCCAGCATGACGTTGAAGATGTCCTCGGCGAAGGAATAGCAGGCGAAGAAGCCCACGGCCACGGCGTAGACGCACTTGGTCAGGCGCTTGCGCAGCTCGCCCAGGTGGTCCAGGAGGCTCATGCCGCCTTCCTTGGCGGTCTCCTCGGCGGCGTCCGCGCCGCCCTCCACGGCCTCGGCCTGGGGCAGGGCCTTCTCTTCAGTCTGGTCCCGGGTCTCGCTCATGCCTTTTCCTTGGTCTCCCCGGCCGGGGCGGCCTCGGCGGGCTTGCCCGCCTCGGCGGTCTGCGCGGCCTTGGCCGAATCCGGGGTGACCGTGTCCGGCTTCTCCGGGAACATCTGCTTCTTCATCTCGGCCGTCTTCTGCTCCATCTCGGCCTTCTCGACCTCGGCGTCCAGCGTGCGCTTGACGTCCGTGCTCATGCGCCGGAATTCGGCCAACCCCTTGCCCAGGGACTTCATGAGCTCGGGCAGCTTGCTGGGGCCGAGCACGATCAGGGCCACGACGAGGATGATGAGCAGTTCCGTGGTGCCGATGCCGAACATGTCCCTACTCCCACTCGATGGTGCTGGGCGGCTTGGAGGAAATATCCAGGACCACCCGGTTCACGCCCTTGACTTCATTGATGATGCGGTTCGACATGCGGGCCAGGATCTCCGTGGGCACCCGCGACCAGTCGGCAGTCATGGCGTCCAGGCTGTCCACGATGCGCAGGGCGATGACGTGCTCGTAGGTCCGGCCGTCGCCCATGACGCCCACGGTCTTCAGCGGCAGGAGCACCGCGAAGCCCTGCCAGACCTTGCGGTACCAGTCCGAGGCGACGAGTTCGTTCTGCACGATCTTGTCCGCCTGGCGCAGGATGTCCAGACGCTCCCGGGTGATCTCGCCGATGACCCGGATGGCCAGGCCAGGCCCCGGGAAGGGATGCCGCCAGATGAGCGTCTCGGGCAGGCCGAGCTCGTAGGCGGCCTTGCGCACCTCGTCCTTGAAGAGTTCGCGCAGCGGCTCCACCAGGGCGAGGTTCATCTGCTCGGGCAGGCCGCCCACGTTGTGGTGGCTCTTGATGACCGCCGAGGGCCCCCGGAAGGAGACGCTCTCGATCACGTCGGGATAGAGCGTGCCCTGGCCCAGGTGTTTCACGCCCTGGATGGCCTTGGCTTCCTTGTCGAAGATCTCGATGAAGGTGTGGCCGATGATCTTGCGCTTCTGCTCCGGGTCCGTGACTCCGGCCAGGCGGTCGAGGAAGAGCTTCGAGGCGTCAACGCACTTCACGTTCAGGTCGAAGTGCTCCTCCAGGTAGCCGATGACCTCCTCGCGCTCGTTCAGGCGCAGCAGGCCGTTGTCCACGAAGATGCAGTAGAGCTGCTTGCCGATGGCCCGGTTCAGGAGCACGGCGGCCACGGTGGAGTCGATGCCGCCGGAGAGGCCCAGGACCACCTTGTCCCCGCCGATCTTCCGGCGCAGGTCCTCGATGGTCGAGTCCACGAAGGAGGACATGCTCCAGCCGGGCTTCAGCCCCGCCACCTTGAACAGGAAATTGGAGAGGATGAGCGCGCCGTTCTCGGTGTGGGCCACCTCGGGGTGGAACTGCAGGGCGTAGGTCCTGGCCGCCGGGTCGCCCATGGCCGCGAACTCGACGCTGGCCGTGCTGCCCATGACCGAGAAGCCCTCGGGCAGGGCCTGGACCTTGTCCCCGTGGGACATCCAGACCGTGAAACGCTCCTTGTCCTCGATCCCGTCGAAGAGCGGGCAGGCCGGATTGGCCGTGAACTCCGCCCGGCCGTACTCGCGGTCCGTGGAGGCGACCACCGAGCCGCCCAGGTGGTGGGCCAGGAGCTGCATGCCGTAGCAGATGCCCAGCGTGGGCACGCCCAGGGTCAGGAAACGCGGGTCAAAGGGCGGCGCGTCCTGGTCCGTCACGCTGGCGGGGCCGCCGGAGAGCACCAGGGCCTTGGGCCGGAGCGCCTTGACGGTCTCGAAATCCGCGTTGCAGGGATGGATTTCCGAATAGACCCCGGCCTCGCGGATGCGCCTCGCGATGAGCTGGGTGACCTGGGACCCGAAGTCCAGAATGACGACGATATCTCCGTGCTGCATGCGCTTTCCTCTATACCAAGGCCGTGGAGAGGGAAAGAAGTTTCGCCCTCGGGCCCCCGTGGCTCAGGAGGGCTCCACCCGGTAGTTGGGAGCCTCCTTGGTGATGATGACGTCGTGGACGTGGCTCTCGCGCAGACCCGCCGCCGAGATCTCCACGAACTGCGGCTTGGTCTGAAGTTCCGCGATGGCGCCGCAGCCCACGTAGCCCATGCCCGAGCGGAGGCCGCCCATGAGCTGGTAGATGCTCTCGGACACCGGGCCGCGGAAGGGCACGCGGCCCACGATGCCCTCGGGCACGAGCTTCTTGGTCTTGTCCTGGAAGTAGCGGTCGCAGCTGCCCTGCTTCATGGCGTCGATGGAGCCCATGCCGCGATAGATCTTGTAGGTCCGGCCCTGGTAGAGCACGGTCTCGCCCGGGCTCTCCTCGGTGCCCGCGAAGAGGCTGCCGATCATGACCGTGTCGCCCCCGGCCACGAGGGCCTTGACCACGTCGCCGGAGTACTTGATGCCGCCGTCGGCCACGAGGCACTTGCCGTGCTCGCGGCAGGCCCGGGAGGTCTCCATGATGGCCGTGATCTGGGGCACGCCCACGCCGGCCACGATGCGCGTGGTGCAGATGGAGCCGGGGCCGATGCCCACCTTCACGGTGTCCACGCCGGCCTCGATGAGGGCCAGGGCGCCCTCGTAGGTGGCCACGTTGCCGCCGATGAGCTGGCAGTCCGGGAACTCCCCGCGCAGGGCCCGGGTGGCCTTGAGGATGTTCATGGAGTGGCCGTGGGCCGAGTCCAGGACCAGGAAGTCGGCCCCGGCGCGCAGCAGGGCGTCGGCCCGCTGGAGGCAGTCGCGGCCCACGCCCACGGCCGCGCCCACGCGCAGCCGCCCTTTGTCGTCCTTGCAGGAGTTGGGGTACTTCTTGATCTTGTCGATGTCCTTGATGGTGATGAGGCCCTTGAGCTTGTTGTCCCCGTCCACCACCAGAAGCTTCTCGATGCGGTTCTGGTGCAGGTGCCGCTTGGCCTCCTCCTCGGAGATGCCCTCGGGCACGGTGACCAGGTTGCGCGAGGTCATGACCTCGGAGACCGGGATGTTCATGTCCTCGACGAAGCGCACGTCGCGGTTCGTGATGATGCCCGCCAGATGGTCGCCCTTGACCACGGGCAGGCCGGAGATGCGGTACTCGGCCATGAGCTTGAGGGCCTTGCCCACGGTGTCCTCGGGATGCACGGTCACGGGATCGTGGACCATGCCGCTCTCGGACTTCTTGACCTTGCCGACCTCGGTGACCTGGTCGCGGATGGGCATGTTCTTGTGGATCACCCCGGCGCCGCCGTGGCGGGCCATGGAGATGGCCATGCGCGACTCGGTGACGGTGTCCATGGCCGCCGAGACCAGGGGAATGTTCAAGCGGATGGCGGGCGTGAGCTGGGTGGAGATGTCCACGCTGTCCGGCAGGACCTCGGAATAGGCCGGCAGCAGCAGCACGTCGTCGAAGGTGTAGGCTTTGCGGGTGATCTTGTCCATGTCGCCTCCGCGCGCGGGCTAGAGTCCCAGATAGGCTTTCTTCACGTCTTCGTTGGCCAGCAGGGCCTGGCCGGTATCGGTCAGGGTGATCCGGCCGTTCTCCATCACGTAGCCCCGGTGGGCGATCTTGAGCGCCAGGTTGGCGTTCTGCTCCACCAGGAACACCGTGGTGCCGTCGGCGTTGATCTTCCGCACGATCTCGAAAATCTGCTTGATGACCAGGGGCGCCAGGCCCAGGGAGGGCTCGTCCAGCAGGAGCAGCCGGGGCCGGGCCATAAGCGCCCGGGAGATGGCCAGCATCTGCTGCTCGCCGCCGGAGAGGGTGCCGCCCGCCTGCCTGCGCCGCTTGGCCAGGATCGGGAAGAGCCCGAAGATGTACTCCAGGTCGCGCTTCACGCCGTCCTTGTCCGTGCGCATGAACGCGCCCATGTCCAGGTTCTCCAGGACCGTGAGCTCGGGGAAGATGAGCCGCCCCTCGGGCACCTGGCACAGGCCCAGGGCCACGATCCTGTCCGGCGAGAGGGTGTGGATGGGCTTCCCGCGGTAGAGGATCTCGCCGCTCTTGGGCGGGACAACGCCGCTGACGCTCATGAGCGTGGTGGTCTTGCCCGCGCCGTTGGCCCCGATGAGGGTGATGATCTCGCCCTCGCCGATCTCCAGGGTCACGTCGCGCAGGGCCTGGATCTGGCCGTAGAAGGTGTTCACACCCCTGAGTTCGAGCACGTTAGGCATCGTGGTCCTCCCCGAGGTAGGCCCGGATGACCTGCGGATCGCGGCTCACCTCGGCGGGCGAGCCCACGCTGATCATCTGCCCGTACTCCATGACGAAGACGCGGTCGGAGAGGCTCATGACCATCTTCATGTCGTGCTCGATGAGCAGGATCGAGAGCTTGTAGCGTTCACGGATGTTCAGGACCAAATCCTTGAGCTGCATGGTCTCCTGGGGATTCATTCCGGCGGCGGGCTCGTCCAGCAGGAGCAGGTAGGGCTCCGTGGCCAGGGCCCGGGCGATCTCCAGGCGGCGCTGCGCTCCATACGGCAGGTTGCGGGCCAGCTCGTTCACCGAGTCCTCGAGCCCCAGTTCGGCGAGCAGGGCGTAGCTCCTGTCCACGATGCCCTGCTCCTCGCGGCGGGTGCCCGGGCCGCGCAGGACCGCGCCCAGGATGCCCGCCTTGGCCCGGCAGTGCCGCCCGATCATGACGTTCTCCAGAACGGTCATGGACGGGAACAGGCGGATGTTCTGGAAGGTGCGGGCCAGGCCGATCTCGGTCACGGAGTTGGGCTTGAGGCCGTTGAGCCGGACCTCGCCGCCGGACGGCGGCCGGGTCAGCACCTCGCCCTCGGTGGGCACGTACATGCCGGTGATGCAGTTGAAGAAGGTGGTCTTGCCCGCGCCGTTGGGACCGATGAGGGCGACGATCTCGCCCCCGCGCACGTCCAGGTCGACCTCGTTCAGGGCCCGCAGGCCGCCGAAATCCATGGACAGGTTCTTGACTTCCAGCACCTTATTCATGGGCGGCGACCGCCTCCTTGACCTTGACGCGGTATTTCTGGCGCTGGCCGGTGACCAGGCCCTGAGGCCGCAGGACCATGACGACCACCATGGCCGCGCCGAAGATGAGCATGCGGTAGAGCGAGAAGTCGCGCAGGAACTCGGGCAGGAGAATGAGCACCAGGGCGCCCAGGACCACGCCCACGATGGAGCCCATGCCGCCCAGGACGACCATGGCCAGGATCATGGCCGACTCCAGGAAGGTGAAGCTGGCCGGGTTGACGAACACGGTCTTGCCCGCGAAGACGACGCCCATGAGCCCGGCCCAGGCCGCGCCGAGGGCGAAGGCCGTGAGCTTGGTCTTGGTCTTGTCGATGCCCATGGCCTGGCAGGCGATCTCGTCCTCGCGCAGGGCCATCCAGGCCCGGCCGATGCGCGAGTTCTTCAGCCGGTTGACCACGAAGATGGTCAGGAGCACCAAGCCGATCATGATGTAGTACATGTAGACCGTGGAGTCGGACACCGAGAGCTTCATGCCGAGCAGCGACGGGCGACTGATGCCGGAGACGCCGCTGGGGCCCTGGGTGACCTCGCCCCAGTTCTCCAGGACCAGGCGCACGATTTCGCCGAAGCCCAGGGTCACGATGGCCAGGTAGTCGCCGCGCAGGCGCAGCACCGGGGTGCCGAGCAGGATGCCGAAGAACGCGCCCAGGCCCGCGCCGATGGGCAGCACGGTCCAGAATCCCAGGCCGAAATGGTGGTTCAGCAGCGCGTAGGTGTAGGCGCCCACGGCGTAGAAGGCCGCGTAGCCCAGGACCAGGAGGCCGGAGAGGCCGACCACGATGTTCAGGCCCAGGGCCAGGACCACGTAGATGAGCGCCGTGATCATGATGTTCACCTGGTACATGGTGCCGACCAGGGGGAAGCAGGCCGCGGCCACGAGGATTCCGGCCAGCACCGGCGCGTAGACCCGGCGGTCGCTGCTCAGCCGATGCAGGAAACCGGCCTTGCCGCCGGCCCCGGCCTCCTCCTGCTGCTCGCCGACCTGGCGCTTGCTCAGGAGGTAGCGCCAGACATAGGAGAAGATGAACGCGCCCACGCCCACGTAGAGCATGTTCATGAAGCGCCACTGCACGACCTTCTCGATGGTGTTCACCCGGATCACCATGAGCGGGAAGGTCAGGAACATGAACCAGACGCTGGTGATTATCGCTCGCTTGAATTGATCCATAGCCGTCTCTTTGCTCGTGTTCGATTGTCCGGGGCCTCAGACCTTCTGAGTCGGCGGCTTGCCGAGAATCCCCGACGGCCGGAAGATGAGGATGAGCACCAGGAGGAGGAAGGCGAACACGTCCTCGTAGTCGCTGGAGACGTAGCCCGTGGCGAAGCTCTCGGTCCAGCCGAGGACCAGGCCGCCGAGCATGGCCCCGGGGATGCTCCCGATGCCGCCCAGGACGGCCGCCGTAAAGGCCTTGAGCCCGGCCAGGAAGCCGATCATGAAGTTGATCTGGCCCACGTGCGAGGCGATGAGCACGCCGCCCACGGCCGCCAGGGCCGAACCGATGATGAAGGTGAGCGAGATGACCCGGTCCACGTTCACGCCCACCAGCATGGCCATCTTGCTGTTCTGGGCCGTGGCCCGCATGGCCTTGCCCATGCGCGTGAACTTGATGAACAGTGTCAGCCCGGCGCAGGACACCGCCGTGGCCAGGATGATGAAGACGCCGGACGAGCCGATGTAGCTCTGCAGCGGGCCCAGGGGCAGCTCGGGCATGAGCCGGGGGAAGGGCAGGAAGTCCGGGGTCTGGGCCAGCATGACGTAATTCTGCAGGAAGATGGACATGCCGATGGCCGAGATGAGCGGAGACAGCCGGGGCGCGCCGCGCAGGGGCTTGTAGGCGATCTTCTCCACCGTGAAGCCGTAGGCGGCGGACCAGACGATGGCCGCGGCCAGGGCGATGGCCAGGATGGCCAGGGCCGGGAAGCCCAGGGCGGTGAGGACGCCGGCCACGACCAGGGCGGTGAAGGCCCCGATCATGTAGATTTCGCCGTGCGCGAAGTTGATGAGTTCGATGATGCCGTAGACCATCGTGTAGCCCACGGCGATGAGGGCGTAGATGCTGCCCCGGGTCAATCCGCTGAAGAAGAGTTCGAAGAAATAGTCCATGGCCGTCCTGTCGATCAAGGCGCTTGGCGGCCCTGATACGGGCCATTGCGGAGAAATGCAAGGGGACAGGCGTCGGGCCTGCCCCCTTGCGTTTTCAGCTTCGGGAGCCGAGGCTCCGTGGTTCTACTTCAATTCGACGTACTTGCCGCCCTGGACCTGGTAGATGGCGAAGCCGACGCCCTCGGCGTCGCCGCGCGCGTCGAACTTGATCTTGCCCACCGGGGTTTCGACGTACTCGGTGTGCAGGGCCTTCACGATGTCGTCGTACTTGGTGGACTTGGCCTTGTCGATGGCGTTCAGCAGGGCCTGGGCCGCGGAGTAGGCCTCGAAGAAGAAGGCGCCGGGATCGGAGCCGAAGGTCTTCTTGTGGGCCTCCAGGGCCTGGGCGTACATCGGGTTCTTGGAGATGTCCCGGGGACCGGTGGCGTAGACGCCCTCGGCGAACTCGCCCGCGACCTTGATGAAGGTGTCGTCCTTCACGCCGTCGTCGGAGAGGAAGGGAGTCTTCATGTCCTTCTTGCGCATCTGGGTCACGATCTTGGAGGCCTCGGGATGGTAGCCGCCGTAAATCACGCCGTCGGCGCCGGAGGACTTGATCTTCTGGACCACGGCGGAATAGTCCACCGCGCCGGGGGTCACGCCCTCGAAGAGGACCACCTCGGCCTTGCCGCTCTCGGTGATGAACTTCTGCGCGTATTCGGCGAAGCCCTTGCCGTAGTCGCCCTTGTCATGGATGATGGCCAGCTTCTTGAGGCCCAGGGTCTCCAGGACGAACTTCACTTCCAGGGCGGCCTGGGCGTCGTCGGAGGCGATGGTGCGGAAGAAGACCGGGTAGTCGCCGCTCTGGGTCAGGGCCGGGTTGGTGGCCGAGGGCGACATGCAGACGATCTTGGACTCGGTGTAGATCGGCAGGGCGGCCTTGGTGGCGCCGGAGCAGATGTGGCCGAGCACCAGGGTGACCTTGTCGGAGACCAGCTTGGTGGCGGCGTTGGTGGCCATCTCGGGCTTGCACTGGTCGTCCTGGGGCACGACCTCGACCTGCATGCCGTTGACGCCGCCCTTGGCGTTGTAGTCGGCGGCCACGAGCTTGGCGGCGTTCAGGGTGGGCAGGCCGTAGGAGGCCAGGTCGCCGGAATGGGCGCCCGCCACGCCGAGGATGATCTTGCCGGCGGCCGGAGCGGCGGCCGGAGCGGCCTGTTCGGTCTTGGCGGCTTCCTTCTTCTCCTCCTTCTTCTCCTGGGCGCAGCCGGCGACCAGGAACAGGCTCATGGCCAGGAAGAGAGCCAACGCAGTCCATTTACCTTTCATCGCGTCCTCCTCTGAAAAAACAGACAGCTGGGAAAAACCACCGAAGGGGCCCCGGGCCCGCTCCGGCCGTGTCATCGTTCCACAAGCGTCGGACCGTGGTCGTGGTTGTCCGCGAAGCCCGACATTTTAGTAAGATGCGCCGTCATGTCAACAGCCGGGTGAGGCTTGGCTCCACTCCGAAACCCGGCTCACTTGCCCTCCAGTTCCTTGGCCGCCTCCTGGCGCAGCCCGGGATCAGCCGCCTTGCTGGCTACGACCGCGCGGAAATGCCCGGCGGCCTCCTCGGGCTTGTTCAAAAAGTGCTTCAGCACGATGCCCAGGTTGAAATGGCTCACGGCGTCGCTCGGCTCCACTTTGAGGATCGCGGCGAAGGCCTCGGCGGCCTTGTCGTATTCCTTCATCTCGAAGCGGACCATGCCCAGCCCGCGCAGGACGTTGGGATCGCCGGGCTTGAGGGCCTGGGCCTTCTCCAGGAAGACCAGGGCCCGATCATGGGCCTGCATGGAGAGGAAGAGATCGGCCAGTTCCAGGAGCGTGGGCAGGTCCTCGGGATTCTCGCCCATCTTCTTCATGAGCGCCTGGACCCGGGCCATGTCCATGCCCCCCTGCCCTCCCATGCCGGGCGGGGTCTGGCCCTGGGAGCGCATCTCCACCCGCAGGGAGGGGTGCTCCATGCGGTACCAGAAGGACGTCACGAAAATCACGCCCAGAATCCCGGCCATGACCAGGACGAGCAGACGGCGGCCGGTGGCGGTGTTCTCAGGCATCGTTGAGGCGCTCCAGTTGGCGCACGCGCCTTTCCAGTCCGGCCGAACGGCCCGCCAGGAAGGCCAGATAGCCCCCCAGGCCGAGCCAGACGACCACGTTGGCCGCGAAAAGATAGCTCATCGACATTCCATTCATCCTTGTATGGGTTCGTTTTCCAGGGAGCGGGCGCGCAGGGCGTCCAGCCGCGCCGCGGCGCGGGCCTGGCCGTAGCGGGCCAGCACCAGGCAGAGCCAGAACAGGCCCACGGCCACGATTCCGGCCACCACGGTGTGCCGCATCTCGGGCTCCAGCCCGCCGCCCTGGCTGCCGAAGACCGCCGGGTGCACGCTGCGCCAGAGCCGGGCGGAAAGAAAGACCAGCGGGACGTCCAGGAAGGCCACCACGCCGAGCACGGCGCAGACCTGCGCGCGGCGCTCGCCGCCCAGGGGCGAGGCCCGCAGCAGAAGGTAGCCCGCGTAGACGAACCACATGACCAGGGTGGTGGTCAGCCGGGGGTCCCAGGTCCACCAGACGTTCCAGGCCGCGCGGCCCCAGATGGAGCCGGTGATGAGCACCAGCGCGGAGAAGACCACGCCGATCTCGGCGGCGGCCCCGGCCAGGGCGTCCAGGGCCGGACGGGGCCGGACGAGGTAGCCCGCGCTGGCCGCGAAGACCACCAGGAAGCTGACGAAGGCCCACATGGCCAGGGGCAGGTGCAGGTAGAAGATCTTCTGGACCAGGCCCATGGTGGCCTCCACGGGCGCGTAGAACCAGATCATGTACTGGAAGAGGCAGAGGGCCGGGATCGAGATCAGGGCCAGGATTTTCAGCTTGGGCATGGGAACTCCGAACTATTCCTCGCCGGTATACACAAACGGGAAAAGGATCAAGCCCGCGCCCAGGAACAGGGCGTCGAAGGCGCCCATGAGCCCGAGCCAGGACAGGTCCGGGGCCTGGGCCGCGAAGACCTGGGTGAAGAGCTTGATGCCGCCGAGCAGCACGGGCAGCAGCAAGGGAAAGAGGATCACCGAGAGCAGCGACTCCCGCGCGGCCTGCCCCTGGGACAGCGCGCCCAACAGAGCCCCCAGGGCCACCAGCCCCAGGTCCGCCGTGAGCAGGGCCGCGGGCGCGAGCCACCACGTCCCGCCCATGTCCTGGCCCAGGAAGACCACCGAGGCGGGCAGGAACACGGCCTGGGACAGGAGCAGGAGACAGAGCCCGGCCAGCCCCTTGCCCAGCCAGATGGCCTGGGGCGCCAGGGGCGCGGACAGGAGTCCCAGCCGCGAGCCGTTGGCCTCCTCCAGGGCGAAGAGGTCGTTGACCACGAGCACCAGGCCGAAGGCCGAGGCCAGCCAGAAGATGGCCGCCGCGGACTGGGGCGGAGTCAACTCCCCGGCCGGTCGCGACAGGCTGAACAGGAAGATGAGCAGCAGGCCGAGGAGGATCGCCTGGACCAACCCCTGGCCGCCCACGGTGAGCCGCAGGTCCTTGGCCGCGATGATTCCGGCGCGCCTCAGCATGCGGGGGCCTCCGGGCGGTAGGCGGCGGCGGGCCCGAAGAAGGCCGCCCGGCCCCGGTCCAGGGCCAGGAGCAGGTCCGCCCTGCCCCGGTCGCCCTCCAGGTCGTGGCTGACCCAGACCACGGCCGCCCCGCGCCCGCGCAGGCCCGCGACCTCGGTCCGCAGGATGTCCTGGGAGGCCGCGTCCAGGCCCGTGCCCGGCTCGTCCAGGAAGAGCAGCTCCGGCTCCACCAGGAAGACCCGGGCCAGGTTCAGCCGCTGGGCCATGCCCCGGGAGAAGCCGCCCGCCCGCTCCTGGGCCACGCGGGCCAGCCCCACGCGGGCCAGAACCGCGGCGAGCCGGTCCTCGTCGGCGGGCAGACCGTACATCCGGGCCCAGAAGGCCAGGTTGTCGCGGGCCGAGAGCCGGGGATAGATGAAGGTGGCGTGGCCCAGGTAGGCCGTGCGGGCTTCGGCCGCGACGGTCTCCACCTTGCCCTCGCTGGGTTTGAGCAGCCCGGCCAGGATCTTCAGCAGCGTGGACTTGCCCGCGCCGTTGCCGCCCACCACCAGGAGCACGCTGCCCGGCCCGAGCTCCAGGGACACGTCCCGGAACACGAGCTTGTCGCCGTAGAATTTGGTCAGACGACGGGCGGACAGCAGCGGGACCGCGCTCATGCCTCCCGGCCTCCGTTGCGGCGGCGCAGGAGGAGCAGCGGCGCGAGGCAGAGCAGCGTGCCGCCGATCCAGACCCAGTTCACCAGGGGGTTCACGCTCACCTTGAGGCTCACGCTCGTCTCGCTGGTGAAGCCCAGCAGCGTGGCGTAGAGTTCGTCGCCCAGGCCGGGAATGATCGAGGCCTCGGCGAAGGGCTGCGGGAAGTGCAGGTAGAGCCTGCGCTCCGGGGTCAGCGTGCCCACGGGCTTGCCGTCCCGGGTCACGTGCAGGATCGCCCGCACCAGGGACACGGCCGGGGTCTTCTCCTGCTCGCTCTTCTCGAAGGTCAGGGTGTAGCCGGACAGGTCCGCGGACTGGCCCGGGGCGAGGACCACCTCGCGCTCCACCTTGTAGGGCCCGGAGAAGGCGATGCCCAGGGCCATGAGGCCCACGGCCAGGTGCACGGCGTAGGTTCCCCAGGACTGGCGCGTCCGGCGCATGGCCGGGACGAAGACGAAGAGCAGGACGCAGGTGGTCATGGCCGAGACGGAACCGGCCGCCGCCACCAGGGCCACGGGCTTGGTCACGCCCCCGGCGGCGAAGCCCGCCAGGGCCAGGACGAAGGCGGCCAGGGTCAGCAGGGGACCGCGCCGCTCGCGCAGCCCCACCTTCCAGTCCAGCCAGGGGCAGATGCTGAAGAGCAGGACCACCACGGCCAGCAGGGGCACGCAGACGCGGTTGTAGAAGTCCTCGCCCAGACCCACGGTGGTGGCGCTCCAGAGCTTGCTGATCACCGGCCACATGGTGGCCATGGCCACCACCAGCCCCAGGGCGAGGAAGAACCAGGAGGTCACCAGGAGCAGGCCCTGGCGGCTCCACATGTCGCTCAGGGACCGATAGACGGGCTTTTCCCCGATCAGCACGGCCAGCACGGCGACCACGCCGGAAACGATCATGAACAGGAGCAGCGGCGAACCCACCCCGCCCTCGCCGAAGGCGTGCAGGGACTCGATGACCCCGCTGCGCACGAGGTAGGTGCCGAAGACGCAGAGCAGGAAGGTCAGGACCATGAGCAGGACGTTGGTGCGCGACAGGGCTCCCCGGCGGCTCTCGATGATGGCCGTGTGCAGGAAGGCCGTGGCCGAGAACCAGGGGATGAGCGAGGCGTTCTCCACCGGGTCCCAGGCCCAGTAGCCGCCCCAGCCGAGCTCCATGTAGGACCACCAGCCGCCCAGGATGATGCCCGCCGAGAGGAATATCCAGGAGAGCAGGTTCCAGTTGCGGCAGGCCTTGATCCAGGAGCCGGGCTCGGCGGCGATGGCCGAGGCCAAGGCCGCGCAGGCCGGAATGGCGAACCCGGCGTAGCCCAGGAAGAGCAGCGGCGGGTGGAAGATCATGCCCGGATTCTGGAGCAGCGGGTTGAGGCCCTGCCCGTCGGCCGGAGCCGGGACGACCTCGACGAAGGGGTTGCTCCAGCAGGAGAGCAGGAGGAGGAAGAAGGCCTGCACCGGCAGAAAGAAGAGCCAGAACCAGAGCCGGGTGCGCGGGGCCAGGGAGCGGTAGCCCGGGGAGAAGGCGAAGATCGCGCCCATGAGCATCATGGACAGGGACCAGAAGAGCAGCGATCCCTCGCGGCCGGCCCAGAAGGCCGAGAAGGTGTAGAAGGTCGACAGCACGCGGTCCACGTGCTCGTAGATGTAGAGGAACGAGAAGTCCTTGGCTGCCAGGGCGGCGGTGAGCACCGCCGAGGAGAGGGTCACCAGGAACGTGGGCACGAGGAAACCCCGCTCCAGGACGACCAGACCGTTTTCCTGGTCGCGCCAAGCGGCCAGGGCCGCGAAACCGGCGAGAAACAGGCAGGCGAGAAGGGCGAACAACAGGCCGAGATAGGCGGTCAAATGCATGCGGATTCCTTCATCGCGCCGGCCGGGGGCGGGCGCGAACACGCAGGGGTGGCGGAAACGGCCCGGGTCTAACCCTGGGCCTCCTCACTCTTTTTCTTGTACTTGGAGGGGCACTTGGTGATCAGGGTGTTGGCCGTGAAGGCCCCGTCGGCCTTGTCGAAACGGCCCTCCACGATGACCTCGGCCCCGGGCTTGAAGGTGTCGGGCACGGCCCCCCGGTAGTTCACCCGGATGGACTTGCTGTGGTCGAACTTGTCCAGGAGGTTGAAGCTCACGCCCAGGGACTGGGCGTCGGCCCGCAGGTCCGCCGCGTCCACCGAGCCGAAGAGTCGGGCCTGCTCGCGCTTGGCCGGCTCCAGGGCCAGGGCCTCGGAGACGTTCAGGAAGTACACGCTGTCCTCGGAAATCCCCGAGAGCACGAGCCAGCCGAGCCCGCCGAGGAAGAGGAACAGGGCCACCAGGTACACGATCTTGTTGCTTTTCGTCCGCGTCATGTCCGTCCGCTACCGTTCGCGCGGCCCGGGGGCCGCCGTCTTCGTGATCTGGCTGCGCCGCCGCCGGGCCAGTTCACGCATGTCCACCACCTGGTCCGTTTCGTCCACGATCTCGCTGCCCAGGATCTCCTCCAGCACGTCCTCCAGGGTCACCACCCCGGCCAGACCGCCGTACTCGTCCAGAACCACGAAGAGATGCGAGCGGCTTTCCAGGAACTTCACCAGCAGTTTGTCCAATGTAATGTTTTCCGGCACGAAGTCCACCGGCCGCATGAGATCGGCCAGGCGGATGTCGTCCCGGTCGTCGGCCAGGGCCTCGAAGACCTGCCGCCGAAAGATGACCCCCACGATGTCCTCGGTGTCCTCGCCCTCGTAGACCGGGATGCGGCTGTGGGGCCAGGAGCCCCGGCACTCGCGGGCCTCGGCCACGGTCATGGACGTGGGCAGGGAGAAGACCACCGTGCGCGGGGTCATGATCTGGTCCACGGTCTTGCTGTCCAGGGAGAGGATGTTGCGGATGGCCATCTCCTCGTAGGCCTTGAGCACGCCCGCCCGGCGGGTCAGGCTGACCAGGGCGCGGATGTCCTCCTCGGTGGCCTCCGGGCCCTTCTTGCTCCCCCGCTTCACCAGGCGGCCGAACATGCCGACCACCCAGACCAGGGGCGAAAGGCCCTGCACGAGCCAGAGCAGGGGCCGGGCCAGGGCGGGCATGACCGTGCGGCTGTAGGCCACCCCGGCGGTCTTGGGCACGATCTCGCCGACCAGGAGGATCAGCGCGGTGAAGGCCGCCGCGAACCAGACCAGGCTGTCCGGGCCGTAGACCCGGACCCAGGCCGCGCCCGCGATGGAGGCCCCGGCCGTGTTGGCCACGGTGTTCAGGGTCAGCACGGCGGCGATGGGCTTCTCCACGTCGCTGCGCAGGGCGTGCAGGATGTCGCCCGAGCGCTTGCCCTGCTTCCTGAGTTGTTCGATCCGGCTCCAGGAGAAGGAATAAAAGGCGGCCTCGCTCACCGAACAGAAGGCCGAGGCCACGCAGGAGAGCGCGACGGCGAGGATGAGTTCAAGCATATGGTTTCGTTGACCGTCTCCAGGGGGACGCGAGGCGCCCCGATATGGCCATATACCAGAAGCCGCGCGGCCGCGCAACTCGCCGGCCTTGACTTGGCCGCCGTTTCGGGGACATTAGCCGGATGCGCCATTCCCTGCCCGAACGCTGGACCGTGTTCCGCCTGAGCGCCCTCGGCGACCTGGTCCTGGCCACCGGCCCCCTGGCCTGGTGGAACGCCCGGCGGGGGCTGCGCTTCACGGTCGTGACCCGCGACCGCCTGGCCCCGGTCCTGGCCGGACACCCGGCCGTGGACGAGGTCATCGGCCTGGACGAGACGCGGCTCACCGGCGAACCCTGGCCCGCCGTGGCCCGGGAGCTGGCCGCGCGCTGCCGGGACACGGGCCTGCTGGACCTGCACGGCACCCTGCGCTCCCGCGTGCTCGGCGCGGTCTGGAGCGGGCCGGTGCGGCGCTATCCCAAGTTCAGCCTCTCCCGCCGCCTGTTCCAGCGCACCCGCCTGGGCTTCCTGCGCCGCCGCCTGGAGGCCCTGAACGTTCCCCAGCGCTACACCCTGGCCCTGGAGGCCGAGGCCCCGCATCCCGGGGAACTCCTGCCGCTCATCCGGCTCACGGCCGAGGAGCGCGAGACCGGCCGGGAACTGGCCGCCCGCGCCGGGGTCGGGCCGGGCTTCCTGGCCCTGCATCCCTACGCCACGCACCCGGACAAGGCCTGGCCGCGCGAACACTGGCTCGAACTCACCCGCCGCCTGGACGCCGAGGGCCTGCCCTGGGCCGTGGTGGGCCGGGACGCGGTCCCGCTCCTGCCGGATGATCCCCGCGACCTGACCAACGCCACGGACCTGCGCGCGCTCTGCGCCCTGCTGGCCCAGGCCGGGGCCCTGGCCACCAACGACTCCGGGCCCATGCACCTGGCCTCGGCCGTGGGCACGCCGGTGCTGGCCCTGTTCGGCCCCACGGCCCGGGCCTGGGGCTTCTTTCCGGCCGGGCCGCGCGACCGCGTGCTGGAACGCGACCTGCCCTGCCGCCCCTGCTCCCTGCACGGCGGCACGCCCTGCGCCACGGGCCGGGCCTGTCTGGCCTCCATCGGACCGGAAGAGGTGCTGGACGCCGCGCGGGGCGTTCTGGGCGGGGAACCGGGCTGAGTTTTTCAGGAATCCGAAACGATCACAGCGGGCGGCGGGGGCCCCAGGCCGCCTCGCACTCCGCCCCGCCCTCTTCCAGGGCCGCCTCCACGGCGGGCGGCACGAGCAGGGCCAGGCTGCGGCGTTCGCGCCAACGGGCGCGCAGGTCCGCCGCCTTGATGTCCAGGCGGGGCATCTCCAGACAGGTCAGGGTCTTGCCCGAGGCAAAGCGCCAGAGGTCCGGGCCCTCGCGCCGGACTCCGGGCCAATGGGCCGTGAGCATGCGCTCCACGCCTTCGAGGTCCATGTCCCAGCGGTGCATGGCCGCGAAATGGGCCAGGTCGAACAGCTCCGGCCCGCGCTTCCAGTCCGGGAGGTCGAGCAGCGTGCCCGAGCCCAGGATGAAGAAGAGTTCCGCGCCCGGCTCGCGGCGGGCATACTCCTCCAGGGTCCGCCAGGTGTAGGACGGCGGCGGCAGATCGCCCTCGACGCCGCTGGCGGCCAGCGCGGGGATGTCCCGCGCGGCCAGTTCCGCCAGCCGCAGCCGCAGGGCGAAGGGCAGCAGGCCCGGCCCGGGCTTGTGCGGCGGCGCGGCGGCCGGAACCAGGTCCACCCGGTCCAGGCCCAGGGCCTCGCGGGCCTCCACGGCCATGCGCACGTGCCCCGTGTGCACGGGGTTGAAGCTGCCGCCCAGAATGCCAACTTTATCCATGCCGCTGCACGCTTATTTTTCTCCAAAAATTATTGATGCTTGTTCATCTAGCACTAACCTTCTCGCTTTAGTAATCTCTCCCACTACTATTATTCTATTTTTCAATTCACCATATCGCCTATCATATATGGTTGCTATACTAGACCAAATATACTGATTCTCCATATTGAACAAGGGAGAGTCATTATCTCCATACATTGATATTAAGTGCAATATTGCGATAAAATTTTTTTTCTTTGCATGATCGATAAAAATACTTTCTGCGCGTTTCAAATTTTGAGGTACAAATGTGCCCTCGCGATAACATTCTCCAATCGCAAGCTGGGCCCAATCTTCTCCATCCTCCGCCTGCTTTTTTAGCAACTGAAAAATCGCCTGGTATAACTTTGGACGTACGGTAGGCCATACGGCCTCTGTCAACGCTCGCATATTTAGTTCAAGAATATGTTCGCTAATCCCCATATATTCCCTTTGGGCGTAGTCAATCTCGGATGTGGCCCTCGCCCAGGACCACGAACTTCGTGCTGGTCAGCTCCTTGAGGCCCATGGGGCCGTAGGCGTGGAGCTTGGAGGTCGAGATGCCGATCTCCGCCCCCAGGCCGAGCTGGTTCCCGTCGTTGAAGCGCGTGGAGGCGTTGACCAGGACTAGGGAGGCGTCCACCTCGCGCACGAAGCGCATGGCCTTGGCGTGGTCGTTGGTCAGGATGGCCTCGGTGTGGTTCGAGCCGAAGCGGGCGATGTGGTCCAGGGCCTCGTTCATGGAGGCCACGATCTTCACGGCCAGGACGAGGTCGAGGAACTCGCGGCCCCAGTCGTCCCCGGCGGCGGGCTCGGCCGAGGGCCCGAGCAGCGGCAGGGACGCCGGGCAGGCCTTGAAGCGCACCCCGGCGGGGGCCAGCCTCCCGGCCACCCGGGGCAGGAGCTCGTTGGCCGCGGCCTCGTGCACGAGCAGGCACTCCAGGGCGTTGCAGGCGCTGGGGTACTGGGTCTTGGCGTTGAGCACGATCTCGGCGGCCCGGTCCAGGTCCGCGTCGCGGTCCGCGTAGATGTGGCAGACGCCCTTGAAATGCTTGAGCACCGGCATGGTGGCCTGCTCGGCCACGGCCCGGATGAGGCTCTCGCCGCCGCGCGGAATGACCACGTCGATGTACTCGTTCAGCTTGAGCAGTTCAGTGACGGCTTGGCGGTCCTTGGTGCCCGGCGCCTGGACCGCGTCCTCGGGCAGGCCGGCCCCGGCCAGGGCCTCGCGGATGATGGCGCAAAGCGCGGCGTTGGAGTGGAAGGCCTCGGAACCGCCGCGCAGGATGCAGGCGTTGCCGGACATGAGGCAGAGCACGGCCGCGTCCACGGTGGCGTTGGGTCGGGCCTCGTAGATCATGGCCACCACGCCCAGGGGGATGCGCATCCGGCCCACGAGCATGCCGTTGGGTCGCTTCCACATGGACTCGATCTCACCCACCGGGTCGGAGAGGGCGGCCACCTCGCGGCAGCCCTTGATCATGGAGTCCAGGACCTTGGGCGTCACGGTGAGGCGCTGGAGCTTGGCCGGGTCCAGCCCGGCGGCGCGCGCCGCCTCGACATCCTTGGCGTTGGCCGCCGTCACGGCGTCCCTGCGGGCCTCCAGCAGCACGGCCACGTCCTCCACGGCCTTGCGCCGGGCCCGGCCCGAGGCGGCGGCCAGGGAACGCGCGGCCCGCTTGGCTCGCGCGGCCACGTCCAGCATCGCATCCCGGATTTCCATCATTCCCTCCCAGAAAAAAATATGCTAAAGCCCCGCCCGGACATGGATCGGGCCCTTCCGATGAAGCACGCGGCGACGAAAAAGTCAACGAGCGCGGGCCGCGACGGGGCAGGGAGGGGGTCCGGCCCGACGATTTCCGCTTTGACCTTTTTGACATTTTTGCGTAACGGTGTGCGCTCCAAGACACGCTGAACGAACCCGGAGGCGACTGCCCGACATGGAAGAGAACAAGACGAAGCCCGGTGTCGTCCTGGAACGGTTCCAGGACGTGGTCAACCGGGACACCCCCGGCATCCTGCAGAAGATCGTCGCCAACCTGAAGCCCCTGCTCATCGGCGCGGCCGTGATCGTGGCCATCGCCGCCGGCATCGCGGGCTACCGCATGATCCAGGCCCGCAACCTGGCCTCGGCCCAGGAGGCCCTGGGCTCCATCCTGGCCGGCAACACCGGCAAGGAAAAAGTCGCGGCCCTGGAGAAGTTCCTGCCCGGCGCGCCGTCCGGCCTGCGCTCGGCGGTGCTCTTCGAACTGGCCGGGGCGAGCATGAACCTCAAGGACTTTGACAAGGCCGCCGGATACTGGGCCGATCTCGCCGCCCACTCCGACGGCGACGAGCGCGTCGTGGCCAAGCTGGGCCGCGCCCACGCCCTGACCCGCGCGGGCAAGGCCGCCGAGGCCGTGAAGGAACTGGAAGCCCTCAAGCAGGACGCGCCCGAGGCCTTCGCCGTGCCCGTGACCCGCCAGCTGGCCCTGGCCGCCGAGGCCGCCGGGGACCGGCAGGCCGCCCTGGCCGCCTACGAGGCCCTGGCCAAGTTTGAGAACATCGGGGACCGCCCCTTCATCGAGTCCAAGATCGCCCAATTGAAGGCGGCCAAGTAGCAGCCGCACAAGGAGCCCAGTCCATGCCCCACCCGCTGCTGACCCAAGAGCCGGGCGCCAAGCGCCTGCTCCTGGGCAACGAAGCCATTGTCCGGGGCGCGCTGGAGGCAGGCGTCGACGTCATCACCTGCTATCCCGGCACGCCGTCCTCCGAGGTGCCCGACACCTTCTTCCGCCTGAGCCCCGAGGGCGACTTCTATTTCGAGTACTCGGTCAACGAGAAGGTCGCCCTGGAAGTGGCCGGAGGCGCGACCCTGGCCGGGGCCCTGAGCCTGTGCACCATGAAGCACGTGGGCGTGAACGTGGCCGCCGACCCGCTCATGACCCTGACCTACGTGGGCGCGCCCGGCGGCCTCGTGCTGCTCTCCGCCGACGACCCCGGCTGCCACTCCAGCCAGAACGAGCAGGACAACCGCATCTACGCCCGCCTCGGCGGGCTGCCCTGCCTGGAGCCGGCCACGGCCCAGGAGGCCAAGGACATGGCCCGCGACGCCCTGCTCCTGTCCCGCGCCACGGGCGCCCCGGCGCTGCTGCGCACCACCACGCGGGTGAACCACCTGCGCGGCCCGGTGGATTTCGGCCCGCTGCCCGCGAAAAAGAAGCCCGCCGGGTTCAAGAAGAACCCCTCGCGATTCGTGCCCGTCCCGGCCTTCTCCCGGCCCATGCACGTCCGTCTCCTGGAGACCCTGGAGAAACTGCGGGCCGAGGCCGAGAAGAGCCCCTACAACCGCATCTCCGGCAAGGGCGAGATCGGCGTGGCCGCCTCGGGCATCGGCCGGGCCTACCTGGCCGACGCCCTGGCCGAGCTGGGCCTGGCGGGCAAGGTCAAGGTCCTGGAGCTGGGCTTCACCCACCCCCTGCCCGAGAAACTCTGCCAGAAGTTTCTCAAGGGCCTCTCCACGCTGCTCGTGGTCGAGGAGCTGGAGCCCGTCCTGGAGAACGACCTGCGCGTGCTGGCCCAGAAGAAGGGCCTGGACGTGGTCATCCGGGGCAAGGACGTGCTGCCGCGCAACGGCGAGTTCTCCGTGGGCCTGGTGGCCGACGCCCTGCGCACGGTGCTCAAGCTGCGCAAGCCCCAGCGCAAGGTCTGCGCCGGAACGGCCGACCTGCCCGTGCGCGCGCCGAACCTCTGCGCGGGCTGCCCCCACCGCGCCGCGTACTACGCGGTGAAGAAGATCTTCGGCAACGACGCCGTGTACTCCTCGGACATCGGCTGCTACACCCTGGGCATCCTGCCGCCGCTGGCCGCCGCCGACTTCCTGGTCTGCATGGGCTCGTCGGTCTCCGCCGGCTCCGGCGCGGCCCGCGCCGCCGGGCAGACCGTGGTGGGCTTCATCGGCGACTCGACCTTCTTCCACTCCGGCATCACCGGACTGGTCAACGCGGTCTTCAACCGCCACGACATCCTGCTCGTGATCCTGGACAACCACACCACGGCCATGACCGGCCACCAGCCCAACCCCGGCGTGGACAAGACCGTGCTCGGCGACAACGAGGCCAAGGTGGACATCGAGGCCGTGTGCCGGGGCGTGGGCGTGACCCAGATCGCCACGGTGAACCCCCTGCACCACAAGAAGATGCTGGAAATCCTGGAAAAGATGAAGGCCCAGAGCGGGGTGCGCGTGCTCATCGCCCGCGAGCCCTGCCCCCTGCACGCCCGGCGCGTCTACGGGACCAAGGTCACCCGCGTGGCCGCGGTGGCCGACTCCTGCGACCAGTGCGGCAGCTGCCTGGACGAACTGGGCTGCCCGGCCTTCCACAAAAGTTCCGGCAAGGTGGAGATCAACCCGCTGCTCTGCGGCGGCTGCATGCTCTGCCTCCAGGTCTGCTCCCACATCAAGGCCCGCAAGCTGGAGGGCAAATGAAAACCGTCAAGCCCGTGCGCATCTTCATGACCGGCGTGGGCGGCCAGGGCACGCTCACCGCCACCACGGTCCTGGCCCAGGCCGCGACGCTCAAGGGACTGCCCGTGACCTCGGGCGAAATCCACGGCATGGCCCAGCGCGGCGGCGTGGTGGAGTCCTTCCTGCTCATCGGCTGCCGGAGCCCCAAGATCGGGGCCGGGGAGGCCGACATCCTCATGGGCTTCGAGCCCCTGGAGACGCTGCGCGCCCTCCCCTATCTCAAGCCCGGCGGACTCGTGTTCTCCTCCACGGAATCCCTGCCGCCCCTGCCCGTGGCCATGGGCAGGCAGACCAGCCCGAGCCTCTCGGCCATCCGGGAGAAGGTGGACGCCTGCACCCCCAGCTCCTGGTGGCTGCCCTGCCAGAGCCTGGGCATCGAGGCCGGAGCCGTGCAGGCCGGAAACATCGCCCTGCTCGGCGCGCTCTGCGCCCGGAACGTCCTGCCCCTGGGCCTGGACGACGTGCGCGCGGCCCTGCGCGCCGGAATGAAGCCCAAGGTCGCCGAAATCAACCTCAAGGCCCTGGACCTGGGCGCGGCGGCCGCCTCGGCGTAGGACCACGATGAACGGATCGGAAAGCCCGGACAACGCCCCGCTGATCACGCTCAAGCGCCTGCTGGACGAGATCACCCCCCAGGCCCCTCTGGAGGAGAGCCTCAACGCCATCCTGCGCATCCTGGCCAAGGACATGGGCTACGTCCGCGCCTTTCTGGCCATCGTGGACCCGGAGACCGACGACCTCCGCCTCTCCCTCTCCTACAGCCCGGCCAAGACCTCCCAGGTCAGCTACACCCCGGGCCGGGGGGTCATCGGCCAGGTCTTCGAGACCGGCAAGTCCATCGTGGTGCCCCGGCTCTCCGAACACCGCGAGTTCCTGAACAAGGCCTTCGGCCGCAGCGAGGCCGAACTGAAGAGCCTGGCCTTCATCTGCGTGCCCATCGTGCACCATTCCAAGGGCGAGCGCGAGACGCTGGGCACGCTCAGCGTGGACCTGCCCGTGCGCCCGGCCGACATGCTGGAAGGCCACCGCCGCCTCCTGGAGGTGGTCGGGGCCATGATCGCCAACCACGTGGCCCAGCTCCAGGAGGAGATGGCGCTCCAGAAGCACCTCCTGGCCCAGGGCCTGTCCGGGGGCTCGGACGCCCCGCCGCCGCAGAACTTCGTGGCCGCCAGCAAGAGCATGCGCATGGTGCTCCGCCAGGCGCGCCAGGTGGCCCCCAGCCGGGCCACTGTGCTTTTGCGCGGCGAGTCCGGCACGGGCAAGGAACTGCTGGCCGAGGAAATCCACGCCTCCAGCCCGCGCAAGGACAAGCCCCTGGTCAAGCTGAACTGCGCGGCCCTGCCCTCGGAGCTGGTGGAGTCCGAGCTCTTCGGCCACCAGAAGGGAGCCTTCACCGGGGCCTTCCAGACCAAGCGCGGCCTGTTCGAGGTGGCCAACGGCGGCACGCTCTTCCTGGACGAGATCGGCGAACTCTCGCTGGACGCCCAGGCCAAGGTCCTGCGCGCCATCCAGGAGAAGGAGATCCAGCGCGTGGGCGGCGAGCAGGCCATCATGGTCGACGTGCGCCTCATCTGCGCCACGCACCAGCCCCTGGAACAGCTCCTGACCCAGGGCAAGTTCCGCGAGGACCTCTACTACCGCATCAACGTCTTCCCGGTGTTCATCCCGCCGCTGCGGGAGCGCCGCGAGGACATCCTGCCCCTGGCGGAATTCTTCCTCTCCGACTTCTCCGGCGAATACGGCAAGGACATCAAGCGCATCTCCACCCCGGCCATCGAGCTCCTGACGCTCTACCACTGGCCCGGCAACGTGCGCGAACTGCGCAACTGCCTGGAGCGCGCGGTGCTCGTCTGCGAGGAGGAGGTCATCCGCACCTACCACCTGCCGCCCACGCTCCAGACCGCCGACAGCTCGGCCACGGGCACGAACCTCTCCTTCGGCGAGGCCGTGGCCAAGTTCGAGACCGAACTGCTGGTGGACTCGCTCAAGAAGACGCGCGGCAACATGCTCCAGACCGCCCGCGATCTGCGCGTGTCCTACCGGATCGTGAACTACAAGGTGAAGAAGTACGGCCTGGACGTGAAGCGCTTCGCCAACATCAAGCCCCGGCGCAAGAAGACCCAGGGACCGGCCGACCAGACGGACTGACCGCCGCCATTTCCAGCACGCCGGCCACACGCGAGCCAGCCTGCTTTTTGTCCCGCGCGCACGGAGTCGGCCGACCGATGAGCACCGCTTTTCTTCCGACTGTCTTCGACCGCCAATCCGCTCCCGCGCCAAACATTACAAAAATGTAATCATTTTTCTCCATTGCCCCACCTTTACAACTATAAAAAATAGTTAGCGTGGCGCTCATCGTTCTGACGGGCAGCCATGAAAAGAACGCCGGGCAACGCCTTGGTTTCTTCAGGCAAGCCGCCGGGACGACGAGGATGAAGACAAGTGTGCGCGTGCCCACCTGAAATGCTTGACGGTTTTTGTCTCTGAAGTGAACTCGACAAACGAGCAACCGGAGGATGGAAACCATGGCTAAAAGGCGTTTGACGTTCCTACTGTCCTTCCTGATCCTGCTTCTCTCCGTGGGCCAAATTCTCGCGGCCCCGGCGCCCAATGACAAACGCAAGGAAACCGTGCTCCAGAAATACCTCGACGCCAAGGAGGCCTATGCCATGTGGCAGGCGTCGCCCGACAAGGTGTTCATCGTGGATGTGCGCACCCCCGAGGAGTATGATTTCGTCGGCCATCCCGCCATGGCCCGGAACGTTCCGGTGCAGACTTGGGCGGGCAAATGGGACACTGAAAAGAAATCCATGCCCCTGGTGGACAACCCCGCTTTTGTCAGCACCATGAAAAAGCTGCACAAGCCCGGCGACACCCTGATCCTGATGTGCCGCTCCGGGCACAGAAGCGCCAAGGCCATCGCGAAACTCGCCGAGGCGGGGTTTACGAACGTCTACAACATGATCGACGGCTTCGAGGGAGACAAGGTCGAGGACAAGGCGAATTCGGAATTCGGCAAACGCGTCCTGAACGGCTGGCGCAACTCCAAGCTGCCTTGGACCTACGCCTTGGATGAAAAGCTGATCTACATGCCCGTCAACTGAAATTCAGGCCACGCGCACATGGCATGCAGGGTCGGCGGGAGTCCCGCCGGCCTTTTTTTGCGGCTTCCATGCGAAGACGATCCTGACGCCCGCCTCGTCGGCGAACTCAGCGTGAACCAATGCGGATGGTTACTGCGCGGAAGGGATGCGGCAAAAAACTCGTACACCTCCCGGCGTGTCCTCCAGCCGGTAACCCGCCGCCGCGATCCGGTCGCGCAGGGAGTCGGAGGCCGCGAAGTCCTTGCGCGCCCGGGCCTCCTCGCGCTCGTCCAGGAGCCTTTGCACGGCCTCGGGCAGCTCGGCCTGGGGCAGGGGCAGGTGCGCGGGGTCCAGGATGCCCAGCACCCGGTCCACGCCGCGCAGGACCTTGAGGCAGGCCGCGGCCCCGGCCCCGCCGAGGCGGTCCTTGGCGGCCAGGCCGTTGACCGTCTTCACGAAGCCGAACAGCGCGGGCCAGAACTGGTGCAGGGAGAGATCGTCCTCCAGGGCGGCGGAGAAGGCGGCCTTGAGGTCGAACACGGCCTGCCGCGCGCGGTCCGGCACGTCCTCGCCCGGGCTCCCGGCCTGGAGCGTCAGGGACGCGGCGCAGTCCTGGACCTTGCGCCAGTTCCTGCCCCACATGGCCAGGCTCTGGCGGGTCAGGGGCAGGGACTTGCGGTAGGAGCCGGAGAGCAGCCACATGCGCAGCACGCGCGGGTCGCCGCACTCCTCCAGGGCGGCCTCCAGACCGGCGGGTTCGCCCTCGGCCGGGGCCACGCGCTTGTCCACCAGCCAGGCCTGGGGCTCGCGGCCCTCGGCGGACCAGAGCGCGCGCAGGTTCTCCAGGTGCGGGAACTGGTGCGCCTCGCCCGCCAGGACCACGTCCAGCCGAGGCAGGGCCTCCACGGCGGCGGCCGCCAACTGCAGGAACCAGGACGGCCGCACGTTGCCCCACTCGGTCTCCAGCACCTCGCCCTGCTTCAGGTCCATGAGGCTGGCCCGCTTGAGCAGGGTGAAGTCGCGCGGGTTCTCCTTGACGTAGGCCTCCAGGTCCACGGTCTTGCCCACCGAGACCTTGTCCGCGTCCATGCAGGCCATGCCGCCGTAGCGCTTGTCGCGCAGCACGTCGAAATACACCGAGCGGAGCTTCTCGTAGGCAAGCCCCTTGCCCAGGAGCTTGCGGCAGAGGGCCACGGCCCGCTCGCTGGCCGAGGAGGCCTGGGCGAAGAGCGTGGCCTCGCGCAGGCCCAGGGCCCGGCCCAGCTCACGCACGCGCGCGGTGGCCGAGGCGGCGTAGTCGGCCCGGCGTTTGTGCTCCGCGCGGGCCGCGGAAAGGGTGCGGTCGTCCATGTCGGCCAGGCCCACGGCGACCACCGGCTTGCCTCCCTCGGCCTCCAGGTGCCGGGCCAGGACATCCAGGAGCACGGCGCGGCGCCAGGCGCTCAGGTCGCCGGGATCGTCCAGGCTCGGGCCCAGGGTGTACAGGCCCGAAGCCGAGGCCAGGGTCACGGGCCGCCCCGTGGCCGCGCTCACCAGCTTCACCCCGCGCTCGGAGCGCGGCGCGAAGAGGGGCGTGGAGAGATAGCGCTCGCCGCTGTCCGGGAAGATGACCACGACCACGCCCTCGGACAGCCCGGCGGCCACCTTGAGGGCCCCGGCCAGGGCCGCCCCCGAGCTCATGCCCGCCAGGATGCCCTCCTCGCGCGCCAGGCGGCGGCAGAGGCTGAAGGCCTCCTGGTCCTCCACGTTGAGCACCGCGTCCAGGGCCTTCTTGTCGTAGATGCCCGGCGGGTAGGACTCGTGCATGTTCTTCAGGCCCTGGATCTTGTGCCCGGCGAAGGGCTCCACGGCCACCACCCGCGCCTTGCCGCCGCTGAATTCCTTGAGGCCCTTGACCAGGCCCATGGCCGTGCCCGTGGTGCCCAGGGAGGCGACCACGTGGGTCACGCTCCCGCCGGTCTGGTCCCAGATCTCCCGGGCCGTGCCCCGGTAGTGGGCCGCGATGCTGGCGGGGTTGTTGTACTGGTCCATGAGCACGTACTTGTCCGGCTCCTCGCGGGCCATGCGGTAGGCCAGCTCGATGGCCCCGTCCGTGGCCAGCCGCGCGGGGGTCAGCTCGATCTCCGCGCCGAAGGCCCGCAGGATCATCTTGCGCTCCTCTGAGGCGGCCTCGCTCATGAGCAGCTTGATGCGGTAGCCCTTGACCGCCGCCACCATGGCCAGGCCGATGCCCGTGTTGCCGCTGGTGGCCTCGATGATGGTCTTGTCCGAGGTGAGTTCGCCGGAGGCCTCGGCGGCCTCGATCATGGCCAGGGCCACGCGGTCCTTGATCGAGCCGCCGGGATTGCGGCACTCGATCTTCGCCAGGATTTTGACGTTCGGGTGGGGGTTGAGCCGGCGGATCTCCACCAGCGGGGTCTGCCCGATCATCTGCAGGACATTTTCGTGGAGCATGGCTTCCCTCGAATATGTTCAGGCGGCGCAAACGCCTCCGTTCGACCGGATGTAGGCCAAAATCGGAATGGCCGCAAGTTGGCAGAAAACTTGCAAACCCGTGGCGAACGCCAAACCTTCGAGGGAGTCGCCGATGAAGATGTTCCCCTTCCTGCGCGAGAACATGGAGACCCTGGACCGCCTGGGCCAGATGATCGTGGCCTGGCTGGCCGCCCGGAAAGCCGACGAACAGCGCATCAAGGACAGCCTGTTCGTCAACCGCCACGGGCTCATCGACTGGAAGCTCCCCACCGGGTCCGGCATGTTCGAGCAGGTGCCCCCGCAGGCGTTCTATTCCGAATGGGACGGCGGCGCCAAGCCGGACACCAGCGCCACCATCCTCGTGGGCTGCAACGTGGGCTACGGCCTGAACCGCCTGCTCACGAACACCCCGGACAGCCACAAGGTCATCGTGGTCGAGCCGAATCCCGAGCTGCTCCTGGCCTGCCTGGGCCAGACCGACTTCCGGCCCTTCCTGGAGCACAAGAAGCTCCACTTCGCCCTGCCCGAGGACGACTATCTGGGCGAAATCATCAAGAATCTTGACCTGCAATACATCTTCGGCGTGATCAACCTGCGCGCCGACCTGCCGAGCCAGCAGATGGGCCCGGAATACGCCTCGCTGCTGGCGCGCATCAAGGGCCGCGTGGAGAACTTCTGCGTGGAGATGAACACCCTGCGCAGCCGCCAGGACGTCATGGTCGGCAACGAGTTGAAGAACTTCCACCGGGCCCTGTCCGACGGCAGCCTGGCCGGGCTGGAGAACAGCGCGCGCGGCGTCACGGCCGTGATCCTCGGCGCGGGCCCGTCCCTGCTCCGCTTCGCCCCGGAGTTCGCCCGCGACCCGGGCCAAGCGCTCTACGCCACGGCGCTCCAGACCATGCCCACCCTCCAGGCCCAGGGCATCACCCCGCATTTCTGCATGGCCATCGACTACGACCCGGGCATGCTGCGCATCTTCGACCGCCTGGACGCGGAGCGCGCGGCGGACGTGCCCCTGATCTACTCCACCAAGGTCCAGCCCGAGCTGGTGCGCCGCTACCCCGGCCCGACCATCCCGCTGTGGACCATCGGCGGCATGGCCACCTTCGCCATGAAGGACCGCGAACTGGTCCTGGACGCGGGCGGCAACGTGAGCCTGACCCTGGCGCGCTTCCTGCGTTGGTGCGGGGTTTCGCGGCTGGTCCTGGCGGGCCAGGACTTCGCCTGGAGCGGCGAGCAGACCCACGCCGACGGCCACCACGCCGCCGGACGCAAGGTCGTCTTCAACCCGCGCGCGCATCTGCGGATCAAAAATCTCCACGGCGAGGAGATCGTCACCACGCCGCAGTACATGGCCGCCAAGCGCGAGCTGGAGATGGACCTGCGCAAGACGAACCTCCCGGTCTTCGGCCTCTATGGCGGCGGCGCGCCCATCGAGGGAGTGGAGATGCTCGACATGGCCCAGGTCCGCGAACGCGGCCTGCTGGATTCGCTGCCGGGCAGCGTGGAGGGCTTCCTGGACCGGCTCCTGTCCGCCCGGGAACGGCGGCGCTCCTTCGACTTCGAGCCCCGCAGCCACCGCTGGTCCGTCTCCCTGCGCAACGCCGAAAAGCAGCTGACCCGGCTCTTCCGCAACCTGGGCGGCAACCAGAAGGAAATCCACGGGATGTTCGAGCGGGCCCTCCTGTTCATCAAGCAGGATCCGCTCTACGTGCCCTACCTGTTCAACGAGATCATCAACCTCTCCGGCCTGGCCAAGGCGCGCCACTCCTACGAGCCCAAGGACCTCGCCGAGTTCCGCAGGATCGAGAAGGACGTGCTGCGCAAGGTCCGGGAGGTGGACCGCTGCCTTCTGCCCGCCGGGAGCCGAGCGGCCTGATCCCGGCCGGTCCGCCTTGCGCCGCCGGGCGGGAGCGCCTATAAGGCGGCATGTCCTGGTCGCGTCTTCTTCTCGGCTGGCTGCGCTTTTCCTGGCCGCTGCTGCTCGTGCTGCTCGTCCTCTGGCTCGCGTTCGGAGGCGACGAGGCCGCCGTGGAGGTGTTCTTCCGCGCGCACCGGGAGGCCCACTCCGGCCTGAAGATGGCGATGCGCGGCATCACCGACTGGTCCAACCCGCCGTTCTACGCCGTCTACGCCTGGCTGCTCTGGCGCGGCCGGCGCGAAAAGCGGCCGGACCTCACCCGGCTGGCCCTGGCCTATGTCGCGGTCCAGCTGGCCGTGTCCCTGCTGGCCGTGCGCGGGCTCAAGATGCTCATCGGCAGGCCCCGGCCCGAGGCTGGGCCGTTCTTCGAGCCCATGACCACGGATCCGGGGCACCACTCCCTGCCCTCCGGGCACACCACCGAGATCACCGGAGCCACGCTGCCCCTGGCCCTGCGGGCGGGCGGGCGGCTCGTTCCCCTGTTTCTGGCCCTGCTCACGGCCCTGACCGGCTTCAGCCGCGTCTACCTGGGCTGGCACCATCCGAGCGACGTCTTCTTCGGCTGGCTCCTGGGATCCGCGGCCGGACTGGCCATTCACCTCCTGGCGACGAAGGACGAACATGCGGGACTTTCTTGACCGGACTTACGGAATCCTGGCCCGGCATCCCTGGTGGACCCTGGGTCTCCTGCTGGCCGCGCACACGGCCTGGACCATGGACTGCCGCGCGCTCTGGTTCTCCGACGAGGTGCGCTACGCCAACGCCTTCGAGAATGTGATCCACGCCGGGAAATGGCTGGTGCTCTCGCTCAACGGCCAGCCCTACCCGGACAAGCCGCCGCTCTACTTCTGGTTCCTGGCCCTGCTGCACACCATCTCGCGCATGCCCGCGGTCTTCTTCCTGGGCGCGGCCCTCTCAGGGCTGGCCTACCTCTTCGCCACCCTGGGGCTGTCCAAGAGCCTGGGCCGGAGCCGGGACTCCGGGTTCACCGCCGGGCTCGTCCTGCTGACCACCTTCGTCTTCATCGGGCTGCTGCACTACTCGCGCATGGACCTGCTCTTCGCGGCCATGATCCTGGGCAGCCAGGCCTTCTTCTACAAGGCCTGGGGGCCGGGCGGCCGGGGCGGGCGCGGTCCGGTCCTGGCCGGATTCCTCCTGGCCGGGCTGGCCACCCTGACCAAGGGCCCCCTGGGCCTCATCTTCCCACTGCTCACCGCTTTCTGCTTCCTGGCCTGGCGCGGGGAGCTGCGCCGCATGGGCGGCCGCGCCACGCTCCAGGGCCTGGGGCTCATGCTCGGCCTGCTCCTGGCCTGGCTCCTGGCGGCCCTGGCGGTGGAGGGCACGGGCTTCATCCAGGACATCCTGGGCAAGCAGATCGTGGCCCGGGCCACGAACACCTTCCACCACAAGGAAGGGCCCTGGTACTACTTCCTGGCCCTGCCCCCGGCCTGGCTGCCCTGGACCCTCCTGCCCCTGGTCCTGCCCTTCTGGCGGGTCTTCACCCCGAAGTTCTGGAAGACGGCCTGGAACGGCCGCCGACAGGCCGGAGCGCGGGCCTGGCTCTGGTGCATGATCCTGCCCGCGTTCATCCTCCTGAGCTGCCTCTCGGGCAAGGTCTTCGTCTACATCCTGCCGTTCTTCGCGCCCCTGGCCCTGCTCACGGCCGACGTCCTGGAGGACTTGGACTGGCCCCGGGCCGGGCTGTTCTGGGTCCTGGCCTCCGGCTTCCTGCTTCTGCTGGCCCTGGCCCTGCCCGTGGCCGAGGCCCTGCTGCCCCTGCCCGTGACGCCCCGGGGCGTGGCCCTCTCCACCGTGCTCCTGGCCGCCGCGGCCATCGGGCTCTTCCTCCTGCGCCGCGACGGAGCCCGGGCCCCGCTGCTCTTCCTGACCCTGGCCCTGCTCGTCTGGAGCCTGCCGCTCAACCGCATCACCCTGCCCTCGCTGGACGACTACATGAGCCCCAAGCGCCAGGGCTCGCTCATCCGGGCCTACGTGGCCGAGGGCTACAAGCCCCTGGCCTACGACATCTACAGCGGCATCTTCACCTACTACGCCGGGACGAACCTGCTGGAGACCAACGACCTGTCGAAGATCGCCGCCGAGGTGGAGGAGAACCCGAAGTGCGTCCTGGTCCTCCGCAAGAAGCACTGGGACGCCTGGGAGAACCGCCCGTCCCGGCTGGTGGCCTTCGACGAGCAGAACATCGCGGGTCAGGTTTACGTCCTGGCCGCCACGGCCCCGCGCTGACCGGGACGGGAAATTCCCGTTTCACACGGACCGGACCGTTTTTTGCAAAAAGGTTTCCGCAACGCTGAAACCCCAACCCGGGCCCGGCCCGGCACTGGACACGGCCATGCGAAACCCGCTCCTCGCCCTCCTGCTCATCCTGGCGGCAACCGCCGCCATGCAAGGGTGCGCGGGATTGCCGGTGAGCGAGGGCCTGGCCGCCGCCCAGTACGCCAACACGGCCTATTCCGGCTACAAGCTGACCGACGAGTACTTCCCCAGGGCCCGCGTGGACGGCGATCAGAGCGCGGACATGCGCCTGGAGGACGCCATCCGCAACCGCCTGCACGAAAATCCCCAGACCCACTATGCCCAGGTGAAGCCCCTGTGCTACGGCGGGGAGGTCTACCTCCTCGGCTCCGTGCGCTCCGAGGAGGAGCGCCGCCTGGCCACCCTGGCGGCCTCCAGCATGCCGGGCGTCAAGTCCGTGACGCGCTGTCTCGTCTCTCCCCGGGACGTGCTGCCCCCCGCCCGCCAGGCCGCCCTGGCCGACGCGGTCAAGGCCCGTCTGGCCGCCCTGGACGGCGTCCGGCCCCAGCGCCTGCGCGTGGAGGTCGTGGGGCGACACGTGGTGGTCCTGGCCTATGTGGCCGACGAAACCGAGCAGCGGCGTCTCCAGGGCGCTCTGGACGGATTGCCCGGCCTGGACGTGACCGCCTACCTGATCCCGCTCTCCGCCGACCACGCCCGCCTGGCCGCGCGCTGATCCCAAAGAAAAACGCCGCCCCGGCATCCCGGAGCGGCGTCCTTCAATGACCATGCCCGCGCGTTCAGCAGGCGCAGGCCAGAACCTTTTCGATGGTCTTGAGCACCACCAACCCGTCGTCGCCGCTGATGGGCACGGGCGTGCCCTCGCGCACGGCGCGCAGGAACTGGTTCAGCTCCTCCTTCACCGGCTCGCGGTAGATGAGCGGCCACTCGCGCACGCTGTAGCTCTTGTCGTAGGTGGAGAACTGGCTGAATTCCTTCACTTCCTGGGTCACGAGATTGGCCTCGATGTACTTGCTCTTGCAGGCCACGTGGATCTTGCGCGACTTGTAGGGCGTGACCCAGTTCGTGTTGATGGAGGCCAGCACCCCGTTCTCCATCCGGGCCGTGATGAGCGCCGAGTCCTCGTGCTTGCCCAGGGTCTTGGAGGTCACGGCGTAGACCTGCTCGTATTCCGAGCCGGTGATGAAGCGGATGAGGTCGATGTCGTGGGAGCCCAGGTCCTTGATCACGCCCACGTCCTGGATGCGCGGCGGATAGGGGCCCACGCGCTCGATCTGGATGGAGATGACGTCATCGCCCACCAGTTGCTTGACCCGCTGCACGGCCGGGTTGAAGCGCTCCACATGGCCGACCATGAGCGGCAGCTTCTTTTCCCGGGCCAGGGCCACCAGCTCCGCGCCCTCGGCCTCGGTGGCCGCCAGGGGCTTCTCGATGAGCGCCGGGATGCCCCGGCCAAGCACGGCCAGTCCCACCTCGTGATGCAGGAAGGTGGGCACGCAGACGCTCACCGCGTCCAGTTCCTTGTCCAGAAGGGCCTGGATCTCCGTATGCACCGGCACGTTGAACTGCTTGGCCACCTCGTCCAGGACCTCGCGGTTCGTATCCACCACTCCGGCCACTTCCACGCCGGGCATTTCGCAGTAGTTGCGCAGATGCACCCGGCCCATCCAGCCGAGACCGATCACGCCGACCTTCATGTTTTCACCGTCCCTCTTGGCGTTTTCCGGGCCGAGCCCGGGGGATTCAGGTACCTAACCGCTCACGGCGGGAATGGCAACCCGGCCGGAACGCCCGGCGCTCTTGCGGCCGAGGGCCGTTGCGGCTAGATTCCCCGGATGGGCGAGAACACGAGCATCTGGATCAGCGCGGGCGAGGCGTCCGGCGACCTGCACGGCGCGCTCCTGGCAAAGGCGCTGCTGGCCCGCAACCCCGGGCTCTCCCTGGCGGGCATGGGCGGTTCGGCCATGCGCGAGGCCGGGGTGGACCTGCAATTCTCCATGCGCCAGATATCCCTGGTGGGCGGCACCGAAATCCTCACCGGCCTGCCGCGCATCCTCAAGCTCCTGCGCGACACGCGCCGGGCCTTCGAGACGACGCGGCCCAGCGCCGTGGTGGTCATCGACTGCCCGGACTTCCACTTCCACGTGGTGCGCCGGGCCCGCGCCCTGGGCATCCCGGTCTACTACTTCGTCAGCCCCCAGGTCTGGGCCTGGCGCTCGGGCCGGGTGGAGTTCCTGCGCAAGAACGTACGCAAGGTGCTCTGCATCCTGCCCTTCGAGAAAGAATTCTACCGCCTCCGGGGCATGGACGCGGACTACGTCGGCCACCCCCTGCTGGACCAGATTCCCCTGGCCGAACTGGACCGCCTGGAGCCCGAGCCGGGCCGGGTGGGCATCCTGCCCGGGTCGCGGCGCAAGGAGATCGAGGGGCTGCTGCCCGAGTTCGCCGAGGCCGCGCGCCTGATGGCCGTCGACCGGCCGGGCCTGTCCTTCTCCCTGGTCCGGGCCCCGGGAGTGGAGCGGGACATGCTCCAACGCCTCTGGCCCGGAGACCTGGACGTAGACATCGTGGAGCCCGGGGACCGCTACGCCGCCATGCGTCGGAGCCAGTTCCTCCTGGCCGCCTCGGGCACCGTGAGCCTGGAGGCGGCGCTCATCGGCACGCCCACGGTCATCGCCTACAAGCTGTCGGGACTGTCCTATTTCCTGGCCCGGCGGCTCATCAACGTGAAGTTCATCGGCCTGCCCAACCTCATCCTGGACGCCAAGGTCTTTCCCGAGCTCATCCAGGAGGAGGCCCGGGCCCCGGTCATGGCCGCCATCGGCCGCATGTGGCTCTCCAACGGCACGAGCCTGGCGGTGATCCGCGAGGAGCTGGCCCGCCTGCGCGGCATGGTCGGCGAGCCCGGGGCGGCGGATCGCGCGGCCGGCATCGTTCTCGACGACCTCAAGACGCTGTAGGAGTTTCGGATGGCTGCCGCCTTGGAGGCCGTGCGCGCCTATGGGGATTTCCACGGGCTGGACCAGGAGAACGCGGAGCGCCTGCGCCCCGGCTCACCGTTCACCAAGATGGTCTTCCGCGACGGCGTGCTCTCGGTGGACTACGAGGGCTGCTACATCGACGTGGAGCCGTTCCTGGACGAACTGGTCCGATTCATGCCGCCCGAGGGCTGGGGCAAGCTGGACTGCATCGACCAGATCGAATGGCGGCTGACCCGCTACACCGTGGCGGGCCGGACCTGGACGGCGCGGGTGGTGAGCGGTGACCAGGCCGTGGAGTCGGTCCGGGACAAGGCTGGGGTCTAGTAAAATAACGTTGCACACCAACTGACAGAACCCCAAAATCACACTGAAGTCTCTTCAAATTTTCTAGGCTAAGGGTATAGAAACTATGCCAAGAGACTGCCCATTTTGCCTGGGAAACATCACCCAACAAATTCTGCATGCCAATGAGCATGCCTTTGCAATTCTAGACTTGTACCCGGTCAGTAAAGGGCATCATCTCATTATTACGAAACGACATGTTCCTGATTACTTTTCGTTGACTCCAGAAGAGAAATCATCAATTGACAATTTAATTGGAGTAACAAGAGCTTCTTTGCTGTCGAGCGACAACTCAATCACAGGATTTAATATTGGTGTGAACATCGGAGCATCAGCGGGACAGACAATTTTTCATGTTCACATTCATATCATCCCTCGAAGAGATGGTGATACACCAAACCCTCGCGGTGGAGTGAGGGGAGTTATTCCAACAAGGATGGGCTACTGATATGACTCTAAAAAATTTCGTCTCCCAGTATCCCATTGAAAGCCATTCATGGCGGATTCTTTCAGATTCTGTATGTGTAAAGTCTGTTGACAAGACATCCATTAACGATTCAAATTCAGTGATACCAATTGAGATTAGAAAATATTTTTGCGCCGACGAAATGACTCATAAAGACAAAAAATTCATTAAACTATTTTATTATCATGATGAGTTTGATGCTCGAATTGAGATGCGCGTAGATTCTCAAGAGAGTAAAGGAAGAACTACCATAAGATGGAAATCAGACCTGAAGAATATCATCAATAAAAAATTCAAGGCTTATATTAATGATCTCAAAGATGAAAAGATGAGGCCAGTAATCAGGTTTAGCAAAGTCAAAGAGGACAGATATCAGATTGAATTAATTACTCCTCGTGATATTCAGAAAGATTCAGATAATCGGGCTGAAAAGTACAACGGGTCGCTGGATGGAAATATCGTACAATATATGGGAGATAGATACACTCGTGATCTGGCAAACAGGAAAGCGGCAATAGAACTTCATGGGACAAAATGTAAAATCTGCAATTTTGATTTTGAACAAGTCTATGGTGAACATGGTTCTGGATTCATCGAAATTCATCATCTGAATCCGTTGGCCGATGGAGAAAGACACGTTGATCCCCAAAAAGATTTGATCCCTGTATGTTCAAATTGTCATAGCATGATACATAGGCAAAAGGAAAAATATTTGACTCCAACAGAACTAAAATCAATGCTTAAGTTGTCTTACTTTTCTAAGATTGTTGAGAAAAAAACTCGGGAATCAGACTAGAGCATAGAGGAGGATTCCTGGGGCACCACGTTCTGGGCCTTGCGCGCCTCGCTCCCCGACGCCAGCTCGAAGCTCACCCGCTCCCCCTCCTCCAAGGTCTGGAATCCCTCGCGCACGATCTCGCTGTAGTGCACGAAGACCTCCTGGCCCTCCTCGTCGGTGATGAAGCCGAAGCCCTTGCGCTCGTCGAACCAGCTGACCACGCCGTTGTGCCGCATGGAACCCTCCCGCCGCGCCGGACGCGCGGACGCAGAGGCAGAATACCCGCCGAAGGGCGGGCAGGCAAGGCTGGGATGGTGGGAAGGGGAAACCGCGCCGACCGCGCGGACGAACGACGTCGCGCGGGCCGCCGGAGACGGCCCGTCTAGCGCATGCGGAAGGTGATCCGGCCCCGGGTCAGATCGTAGGGGGAAAGCTCCACCTTGACCTTGTCGCCGGGCAGGATGCGGATGTAGTGCTTGCGCATCTTGCCGGAGATGTGGCCGAGAATGGAGTGGCCGTTCTGCAGCTCCACGCGGAACATGGCGTTGGGCAAGGCTTCCTGAATGACGCCTTCCACTTCGATGGCTTCTTCCTTGGACATGCACCCTCCTGAACTGGCCGGAATGGCGGACGATCCCGCCCGTAGCGGCCGAAAAACCGGATTATCCCTACCCTGTTCCCGGAAAAGAGGCAACACCCCCGAAAAACGTCACCCCGAAAACGGGACGGACCAGGCCGCGCGGGCCTGCTCCGCGAACCGCCGGACCAGGGCCTCGACCTTGCGGCCCGAGGCGTCCTCCAGGCCGGTGTGCGCATCCACCCCGGCCGGGCCCACCGCGCGCACCGCGCGGCCCACGTTCTCCGGCGTGAGGCCTCCGGCCAGGATCACGGGCCGGGGCGAGGCCAGGACCAGCGCCCGGCTCACGGACCAGTCATGGATCTTGCCCGTGGCGCCGCTGGCCCCGCTGGCCGGGTCGAAGGTGTCGGTGAGAAAGGCGTCCACGTGCGGCGCGAAGGCGGCCACGTCCCGGAACAGGGCGTCCTCCCGTCCCGGAGCCACCACCAGGCTCTTGATGAGGAACAGCCCGGGTCGCAGGCGGCGCAGCCCGGCGGCCTGCCCGGGGCTCACAGGCCCGTGCAGCTGCATGCCCGCGACGCCCAGGAAATCCGCCAGCTCCGCCAACTCCCGGGGCTCCACGGCGTAGGTGATGCAGACGCAGGCCGCCTCGTTCCCCAGGCCACGCACGATGGCCGCGGCCTCCTCCTCGCTCACGTCCGGGGCGTGCACGTCCAGGCGCAGGGGAATGCCCACGTGGGTGGCCCCGGCCCGGGCCAGCATGCGGGCCTCGGCCAGGTTCCCGACCCCGGCGACCTGGATGATGCGCTCCATGTTCCGCCTCAGCCCAGGATGCGCGCCCGCAGCTCCTCAAGGTCCAGGCACTCGTCGCGGTAGTCGTAGAGGGCCGCGTCCCGGCACGCGCCGGAGCAGACCCAGGCGTCTTCCTCCAGTTCGGCGCAGCCTTTGGCATAGGCCGGTTCGAAGAGCAGGCCGCAGATGACGCAGACCCGCGTGGCGGTGTGGCCGCCGAAGGGCCGCAATGGACGATCCAAAGTGAGAACCGGCATGCGTTCTTCTCCTCAGCCCAGGGACAGGGTTTCGAAGCTCGGGATCGAGAGGTCGGCCACGAGCATCCGGCCGTCCAGGGCCGGAGCCCGGCCGCGCAGCAGGCGCAGGCATTCGGCGGCCTGGAGCGTGGCGGCCAGGGCCACGCTCTCGGGCGGGGCGCCGAGGATGTCCTCGCCGGAGGCCTGCCCGGACCCGCCCAAAAAATCCGCCGGACCGGCCGCGCCGGGCAGCACCGTGGCCACGAAGGCGGTCAGCCCGGCCATGGCCGCCGTGACCAGGGGGACGCCCGCGTCCCGGGCCGCGTCCTGCAGGGCCTTGCGCTGGGCCAGCCCGCCCAGGCAGTCCACGGCCAGATCAACGCCTCGGAGCAGCTCCCGCATACCCGCCTCGTCCAGAAAAACGTCGCGCACGTCCGCTTCCACCGAGGAATTGATCCGCGCCAGACGCTCCCGGGCGGCCTCGGCCTTGGAGCGGCCCAGGTTGTCCTCGCCGGACAGGAGCTGGCGGTTCAGGTTGGTGACCTCGAAGCGGTCGCCGTCGCAGGCCCGGATATGACCCACCCCGGCCCGGGCCAGGAGTTCCAGCAGGTGCCCGCCCAGGCCGCCCAGGCCCAGGACGGCCGCGCGGGAGTTGAGCAGGCGCAGCTGTTCCTCGATGGAAGAGGCCGCGTGGTTGCGCAGGTAGCGCTCGGGCCAGATGCCCTGTCGCAGGGCTGCCTCGTCCGCGTCCCGGACCGCGACCCCGCGCCGCCGGGCGATTCCGCGTCCGGCCTCCAGGCCGAGCACCGGCATGGGGCCTCCGGGCAAGTCGCGCGTGACGGCGGCTGCCGCCACCTCGGTGGCGAGGTCCACGTCAGCCCCCGCCCACGGCCGGGAACAGGCCGAGGCGGTCCCCGTCCCGGAGCACGGTTCCGGTCTCGCCCTTGACCCCGTTGACGAAGATGAGCTTGACCTCGGCTTCGGGCAGGCCGAGGCGCTCCATGACTTGGCCCACGGTCTCCCCGTCGGCCAGGGGAAAGCGCTCGGGGTTCTCGGGCTGGTGCGTGACCAGCTGGGCGAAGCATCTCACGCTGATGTGCATGGCTCCCACCTACCGTTTCCGCCCGGTTTGGTCAAAAGCGCCGGGCATGAAAAGGGGGCCCGGGGCATGCGCCCCGGGCCCCCGCCGATCGTCGCGATGAGAGCGCTCAGCCCACCTTGGCGGCCTGCATCTCGTCGGTGCTGAAGTCCCAGACCGTGTTGTGCGGGGGCAGCGGCTCGTTGCGGAAGAAGGCCGGGAGCTGGTCGTGCTCCTTGGTGAAGCCCGCGCCCTTGTTGAAGGCCAGCTCGTCCTTCAGGCAGTCCACGCCCAGGGCCACGATGTCGTCCACCGAATAGGGCTTGCCGATGAGCCCGGAGACCATGTCCGCGATGACCTGCAGGGCGTCCGGGGTGTCCAGCACGGCGAAGGCCACGAACAGGCACAGGCCCAGGGAGTCCACGGCGGCGGTGGCCACCTGGAGGTTCTTGGAGATCTCCACCTGGCCCGCCTTGCCCAGGGTGTCCACGTCGCCGCCCACCTTGAGGATGTTCTGGCACACGGCGTATCCGGCGGTGTGGTCTCCGCCCATGGGGGTGGTGGCGTAGGTTACGCCCACGCCCTTGACCGCGCGCGGGTCGTAGGCGGGCAGGGCCTGGTTCTTGACCACGGGCACGCGGTCCACGCCGAAGGCCTGGGCCGTGAAGACCGTGCCGTTGCCCAGGATGCGGCCCAGGGGATCGCTGGTGCCGACCTTCTTGAGCAGATTGATGACGCCCTTGCCGTCGCCCCAGGGCACGAGCCCGGCCTCCATGGCCATGGCCATGGTGTTGGCCATCTCGATGGTGTCCATGCCGATCTCGTCGCAGGTGCGGTCCATGGTGGCGATGTCGTCCAGGTCGTCGATCAGGAGGTTGGCCCCGAAGCCCCAGATGGTCTCGTACTCGAAGCCGGTGGTCAGGTACTCGCCGTTCTTGTCGTTGTAGATCTGCGAGCACTGGATCACGCAGCCTGTGTGGCAGCCGTGCTTGTAGGCTCCCTTGCGGGCCTTGATGGTCTCGGTCATGGTCTCGCCGCTGATCTTCTGCGCGCCGTCGAAGCGGCCGGTGCGGAAGTTCTTGGTCGGCAGGGCCCCGGCCTCGTTGATGATGTTCACCAGGATGGCCGTGCCGTAGGTGGGCAGGCCCTGGCTCGTGACCGGATGGCCCATGAGGATGTCGGTCCAGCGCTTGCGGGCGACCTTGAACTTCTCGGGGTCGGCCATCTCCACGGCGTCCTTGGCCTCGGGGTCGAGGACCACGGCCTTGATCTTCTTGGAGCCCATGACCGCGCCCAGGCCGCCGCGACCGGCCGAGCGGCTGGGACGGCCGTCGGGGTCGGAGAACTGGATGTTCGAGGCCATGAGGCACTGCTCGCCGGCCGGGCCCACCAGGGCCGTGACGACCTTCTCGCCGAAGCGGGCCTTGAGCACGTCATGGGCGTCGTAGTTGTACTTGCCCACGATGTCGGAGGCGTCCAGGAACTCCACGGAGTCCTTCTTCAGCAGCACGGTGACGAAGGGCGCGTCGGCCTCGGGCTTGTCCTCGAAGACCACGGCCAGCAGGCCCAGCTTGGGCAGCTTGTGGGCGAACTGGCCGCCCACGTTGGACTCCTTGATGCCGCCGGTGAGCGGCGACTTGGCCCCCACCGAGGTGCGGCCGGAATTGGCCGCGCTCGTGCAGGCCAGGATGCCCCCGGCCATGACCAGCTTGTTGGCCGCGGACAGGGGGTGGCAGTCGGCCGGAACCTCCCGGCCCACCAGGCGCGAGGTGAGGGCGCGGCCGCCGAGACCGGCGTAGTCGCCCAGGTCCTCGAAGCGGTATTCCCGCGTGCGGGTGTTGATGCGCAGTATCTTCAACATTATCCTGCTCCTTGGTTGAAGGGGTTGCCTTCCAGGGCCGGGTGACGTACCCGCTTTTGGAGAACATAGGTTCGGAGCATAAAAAGTCAAGAATATTTGATATTTATGTCAACGCTGACATAAGAGGAGCAGCCATGAGCCAGGCCCTGGTTCCGCACATCTCCCTCCGGGTCCGCCCCGGCCTCGTCGCCTTCTTCACCCCCCTGCTCCGCGAGGGGGTGGATGTGGAGGCCCCCGTGGGCGCGAGCCTGCGCGCGGTCATGGAGGACGTCCTGGGCATGGCCCCGGACTATGTCGCCGGGCGCGTGCTCACGGTCTTCCTGGACGGCTCGCCGGTGGACGACATCGAGGCCGTGACCGTGCGCCAGGGCTCGGAGCTGGCCCTGGGCGCGGCCATGCCCGGGCTGGCGGGCATCGCCATGCGCCGGGGCAGCCCGGTGAAGGCCTTCCGCGAGGCCATCGCCGCCAGGCCCAGGGCCGGGGAGGCCGGCGGCGGCAGCGCCGCGATCCTGGTGAAGCTCTTCAACATGGTGGCCGACGAGGCCGGTCCCGAACTCCTGCGCCGGGGCGTGACCCTGCGCTCCGACCGCCTGGAGGGCTTCCTGTCCGAGCGCGGGCCCGAGGTCCGGGAGGGGATCGAGGAAGTCCTGGCCGACGGCCTGCCCGTGTCCCGTTCGGCCCTGACCTACGCCCTCTCCGCCGGGCAGGAGCGCGACGTCCGCCTGACCGTGGAGGAACGCCCGTGAACCCGCTGTTCGATCCGCTGTGCGCCCTGGCCCGCCGGGCCGGGCAGGCCATCATGGAGGTCCGCGCCCGGGGCTTCCACGTGGAGTACAAGGCCGACCACTCCCCGCTCACCGAGGCCGACAAGGCCTCCCAGGCCGTGCTGGCCGAGGGCCTGGCGGCCCTGCTGCCGGACGTGCCGGTGCTCTCCGAGGAGGGCCGGGAGATCCCCCACGCCGAACGCCGCGCCTGGAGCCGGTTCCTGCTCGTGGACCCGCTGGACGGGACCAAGGAGTTCGTCAAGGAGTTGGGGGAATTCTGCGTCTGCGTGGCGCTCATGCGCGACGGCTATCCCGAGCTGGGCGTGGTTCACGCCCCGGCGCCGGACCGGACCTGGTTCGGCGGCGCGGGCCTGGGGGCCTTCCGCCGCGAGGGCGACGGTCCGGCCGTGGCCGTGGTCGTGCGCGAGCCCGATCCCTCCGGGCTGGTGGCCGTGGCCAGCCGCTCGCACAACACCCCGGAACTGGACGCCTATCTGGAAAAACTGCCGGTACGCGAGCGCATCACCGCCGGGTCGGCCATCAAGTTCTGCCTGCTGGCCGAGGGCTCGGCCGACATCTACGCCCGCTTCGGGCCGACCATGGAGTGGGATACGGCCGCCGGGCAAGCCGTGGTCGAGGGCGCGGGCGGGACCATGACCCTGCACGACGGCCGCCGCTTCTTCTACAACAAGGAATCCTTGCTCAATCCCGGATTTCTCGCTCTCGGGCGTCGAACTCCGCCCGCGTCCCGCTGAAGGCGATCCGCCCCTCCTCCAGCACGAGCACGCGGTTCACGGCCCGGGGCATGTCCGCCGGACGATGGGTCACGAGCAGGAAACGCTGTCCGGCCTCGGCCAGGCGCTCCAGCAGGGCCCGGGCCTCGGCGCGGGAGGCGGCGTCCAGGCCGGAAAAGGGCTCGTCCAGGAGGAGCAGGTCCGGCGCGGCCACCAGGGCCCGGGCCAGAAAGACCTTGCGCTGCTGACCGTAGGACAGGCTCCGCAGTCGCCGCCCGGCCAGGGCCGTGAGCCCCAGGAATTCCATGGCCTCCGCGGCCCGCGCCCGCTCGTCCTCGTCCGGCTCCTCCCAGAGCCCGATGCTGCCCCGGAACCCGGACCAGACCACCTCTTCGGCCGCGAGGTCGTAGGCATAGGTCGCCTGGAGCGCCGGGGAGACCAGGGCCATGCGCGCCTGGGCCGCCAGCACCCCCTCCTCCTCGCCCAGGCCGAAGCGCTCCACCGTGCCCGACGGGCCGTTCACCGCCGCCGGACTCTCCAGGGCCAGCACCAGGCGCAGGAGCGTGGACTTGCCCGCGCCGTTGGGGCCCAGCACGGCCCAATTCTCGCCCGCGCGCACCTCCCAGGAGATGTCCGAGAGCACCGGCGCGCCGTCGAGCCAGACCTCGGCGTCGCGGATGCGCAACAGGACCTTCTCCCGGGGCCGCGCGGGGATGAGGCGCCAGCGGCCCGGGTCCGCCGGGGCCGCGTCCGCGCCATACAGCGGCAGGACCTCCGGAGCCGGTCCCGAGGCCAGGACTTCACCGTGGTCCAGAATCAGGGCGTGGGTCAGGCAGTCCGGCAGGTCCTCGGGCCGGTGCGCGGCGCAGAGGAGCATGGTTCGGGCGGCGGCCCGGTCCACGGCTTCCAGGGCCCGGGTCCGGGCGCGGCGGTCCAGGCCGTCCAGGAATTCGTCCAGGATGAGGATGTCCGGCCTCGGGGCCAGGGCCCGAGCCAGAAGCACCCGCCGGGCCTGTCCCTGGGACAGGCCGCGCATGGGCCGCGCGGCCAGGCGTCCGGCCCCCATGAGGGCCAGGGCCTCCTGGGCCGCCGCGCGCATGGCCGGGGTCGGCTCCTCGTAGAGCAGCGGGGTGTCGAAGAAGCCCGCGAGCACGGCGTCCAGGGCCGTGATCCCGGACTCGTCCAGGGTGTAGAAGTCCTGCTGGACCGAGGTGACGAGCCCCACCCGCCGGCGCAGGCCGATGGGCGTGTCCTGTTTCCTGCCGCCCAGGAGGTAGGTCCGGGCGCCCGGATCGTCCGGGGCCAGGTCGCCGCGCACGAGGCGCAGGAAGGTGGTCTTGCCCGCGCCGTTGGCTCCGAGCACGGCCCAGTGCTGGCCCGGGACGGGCCGCCAATGCGCGTCGCGCAGCAGGGCGCGGCCCTCGCGGGTCACGCCCGCGCCGTCCAGGCGGACCAGAAGACGGGATCCGGCGGCTTTTCCCATGCCCAGCGGTATAGCGCCACCCCCCGGCCGCCGCAATCATTGCGGGAACCTCCCGGCTCTGCTACTATTTTTTCCGACCACCAAACAAAGGGGCCGGAAAATGCCCGGATCGCGAGGCCCGACGCACTTTCCCAGCGGGAAATCCTTGTCCGCCGCATGGCGGACAGCGGTCATCCTCTGCCTCTGCCTGCCCGGTCTGGTCCTGGCCGCCGCGCCGGACCTGCCCCGGATCCTGGGCGGAGAGGCCTCCCCCTTCGTGCCCACCCCGGAAATCCCCGGCCTCTTCGTCCTGGCCCTGCTCCTCGGCTTCTTCGGCGGCTCGGTGTCCGCCGCCTCGGGGGCCTGCGGCGGCTTCCTGGCCGTGCCCGCGCTCATGGGCCTTGGCCTGCGCGGCGTGCTCGCCGCAGGCAGCGAACTGCTGGCCCTCGGCCTCTACGGCCTGCTCGGCGGCCTGGACCACCTGCGTTCGGGCAAGCTCCACGGGCGGCTGGCCCTGTTCCTGGGCCTGGGGGCGCTCCCGGGCGCGGCGGCCGGGGCCTTCCTCACCGCGCGGCTCTACCTGGACAATCCCGACCGAAGCGACCTGTTCATGGCCCTGGCCCAGATCCTGACCCTGGGCGCGCTGGCCGCCCTGGCCCTCCGCGACCTGCTGCGCCATCTGCGCGGCGGGGCGGTGAAGAAGGCCCCGCCCGAGGACGAGGAACAGCCCCGGCGGCGCGGCCCCAAGGAGGCCGGGGGCGAGCGCGGCGGCGCGCCGGAAAAGACCCTGGAGGCGGAACCATCCGCCGGGCCGAAGGGCTTCCTGGCCCTGCTTCGGAATCCGGCCGATCCCTCCCAGGGCGCGGTCTCGGCCCTCATCCCCCTGGGCCTGGGCCTCGTCTCCGGCTTTCTCCTGGCCGCCGCCGGGTCGTGCGGCGGGGCCCCGGGCCTGCCCGCCCTGCTGGGCTTCCTGGGCTTCGCCCCGGCCCCGGCCGTGGGCGCGGAGATGATCCAGACCGGCCTGGCCGCCGGACTGGCCACGGCCTTCTACGCCCCGGCCGGGCTGCTCATCTACACCGTGGCCTCGGGCCTGCTCCTGGGCCTGCTCTCCGGCCTGCGCCTGTCCAAGCCGGTGATCCGCTTCATCGACCCCGGGAACCTCAAGGGCTTCGCCCTGGCCGTGGTCCTGGCCGTGCTCTGCAACCGGCTGCTGACCCTGCCCGCGATCCTGCGCCGCGCGGGCCTCGCGGACCTGCCCGTCGGGCTGGACGACCCGCTCCACGCCGCCGCCGGGTTCCTCGTCTTCATGGTGCCCCTGGCCTTCGCCCTCTGGGTCCAGATCACGCTCTTCAGCAACCTCACGGCCCTGCGGCACGGCGCGGGCATCACCGGCTCCCGGGCCCGGCCCCTGCTCCTCTCGGCCCTGTTCACGGTCCTGGCCCTGGCCCTGCTCGCCGGAATGGCGCTGGCTCCGGCCCGAGACGGTGAAAGCCTCCTCGACACCGTGGACGGCCTGCTCCTCTCCCGGCTCAAGGGCCAGGGCCCCCGCACAGGAGACCTGGAGGCCCGGCTCCGGGGCCTGGACGGCCGGTCCCTGCGCCTGGACCTGGCCTTCCCGGACCAGCGCCAAGCCACGGCCGCCGCCGCGATCATCGCCGGATACGGCTTCAACGTCGCGCCCTCCCGCGACCGTGTCCAGGTGCCCTACCTGGACACCAAATACTTCGCCCTCCAGGCACTGGCCGACGCCGAGGCCATCTACCGCCGCGACGGACGGGCCGTGCTCATGAGCCTCGGGCTGCCGGAACGTCCGGCCCTGCGCGACCTTTGGCGGCTCTGCCGGACCCTGGAGGCGGAACTGGCCCGCAAGCGCATGGACGAGTCGGCCGTCCTCTACCGGCGGCTCCTGTCCGAGGCCCTGGAACCGGCCTACAACCTGGAATATGTGCGGCCCCAGACCGGCCCCCTGGGCTGGTCCCTGTTCCTCGTCGGCTGCTGCGCCCTGGCGACCCTGGGGCTGCTCTGGCGCGCCGGGGGCAACCTCCTGCTCACGGGCCTGGGCGTGGCCTTCCTGCGCGACCCCGTGATCCCGATGCCGCCGCCCGAAGAGCCGGGACAGCCCGGGCCCACGGAGAAGACCCCGTCCAAGGCCGAGGCCGCGCCCAAGGCCGAAGCCCCGAAGAAGGCTCCCGCGCCCGAGGCCCAGCCCGAAGCAGCGCCCCCGCCCCAGGCCGGGGAGGCGGCTCCCGGGCCGCGGCCTGAAGCCGCGACGCAATCCACGGCCGAGGCTCCCGCTCCGCCCGCGACCGAGGCTGTTCCTCCGAAGCAGGCCAAGCCCGTTGCCCAGGGCAAGGCCACTTCTCCGCAACAAGCCGCGCCTACCGCCCAGGCCGAGGCCACGCCGCCAAAGCAGGCCAAATCCGATGCGGCCCAGGCCACCGCAGAGCAGAAGGCCGCGCCCAAGGCCAAGCCCGCCCCCCAGACCGAAGCCGCGCCGAAGCGCCCCGGAACCGCGACCGCGCCTCCGGCGGCCGGGAAAACCGCCCCGAAACCCGCGCCTCCCGCCGGAGCCCAGGCGCCGCGCCCGGCCAAGAAGCCCGGCTCCTGAGATGCCCGAATCCGTCTTTCTCCTGCGCGCGCCCCTGCCGCCCGGGTCGCCGGACGAGGCCGCGCGCCGTCTGCTGGAGGCCCTCGCGTTCCGGCCCGCGCCCGGGTCCCGCGTGCTGCTCAAGCCGAACCTCGTGGCCCCGCGCAACGCCCGCCTGTCCTGCACGAGCCCGGCCGTGGTCCGGGCCGTGTGCGCCGCGCTCCTCGACCTGGGACTCAAAATCACCCTGGCCGACTCCCCGGCCTTCGGCTCCGCCGCCCAGGTCGCCCGCGCCGCCGGACTGGACGAGGCCGTGCGGCCCCTGGGCCTCGCGGTGCGCTCCCTGCGCCGCCCCGAGCCCCTGCGCCTGTCCTTCGGCGGGAGCATCGGCCTGTCCCGCGACGCCCTGGAGCAGGACGCCATCCTCAACCTGCCCCGGCTCAAGGCCCACGCCCAGATGCGGGTCACGGCCTCGGTGAAGAACCTCTTCGGCTGCGTGACCGGCTGCCGCAAGGCCCTGGCCCACGCCCGGATCGGCGACAGCGGCGACCTCTTCGCCCGGCTCATCGCCGAGGTCATGCTCGCCCTGCCGCCGGTGGCCACGATCCTCGACGCCGTGGTGCCCATGCACCGCACCGGCCCGATCAAGGGCGACCCCTTCGCCCTGGGCCTGCTGGCGGCCTCGGCCGATCCCGTGGCCCTGGACACCGCCGTCTACGGGCTTCTGGGGCTCACCCCCGAACGCGTGCCGCTCTGGGGCGAATGCCGTCGCCGGGGCCTGCCCGGCGCGGACCCGGCGGAGATCGACTTCCCCCTGGAGCAACCGGACGCCTTCGACGCCTCCGGCTTTCTCCTGCCTGACCCCCTGGAGCCCATCGAGTTCAAGCTCCTGCGCCTTGTCCGGGGACGCCTGAGGAGCCTTCTCGGCCGCTGATTCCCCCTTGCCTCGACGCCGCCCGGAGGCTATTTGCTGGGGAGACATGAACGGCGTCGTGCGCAGAAAACTCACCGTCAGCGGCCAGGTCCAGGGCGTGGGCTTCCGCCCCTTCGTCTTCCGCCTGGCCGCCGAGCACGGGCTCACCGGCCTGACCCGCAACACCCCCGAGGGCGTCTCCGTGGAGATCCAGGGCCGCCTGGAGGCTGTGGAGTCCTTCGCCCTGGACCTGCGGGACAAGCTGCCGCCCCTGGCGCGCATCGTCACCTTGTCCAGCGAGGACATGGCCCGCCTGGACGGCGAGGCGGGCTTCGTCATCGCCGCGAGCGCCCCGGGCGAGGGCCACAACGTGCTCATCAGCCCGGACACGGCCACCTGCCCGGACTGCCTGCGCGAGATATTCGACCCCGCCGACCGCCGCTACCTCTACCCCTTCACCAACTGCACCAACTGCGGCCCGCGCTGGACCATCACCCGCTCCATCCCCTACGACCGCCCGTTCACCTCCATGGCCTGCTTTCCCATGTGCCCGGAGTGCGGACACGAGTACCACGATCCGGCCGACCGCCGCTTCCACGCCCAGCCCAACGCCTGCCCGGTCTGCGGCCCCAAGGTATGGCTCACGGACCGCGCGGGCGTCCGCCTGGCCGAGGGCCCCGAGGCCCTGCCCTTCCTGGCCCGCGAGCTGGCCGCCGGACGCATCGCGGCCATCAAGGGCCTGGGCGGCTTCCACCTCTCCTGCGACGCCTGCGACGCGGCCGCCACGGCCGAGCTGCGCCGCCGCAAGCACCGCCCGGCCAAGCCCCTGGCGATCATGGTCCCGGACCTGGACGCAGCCCGCCGCCTGGTCCGCGTCTCGCCGGAAGAAGAGCCCTGGCTCACCGGGATGCAGCGGCCCATCCTGCTCCTGCACCGCGCCGAGGGCGCGCCGCTCTCCCCGGACATCGCGCCGGACACGGATTTCGTGGGCCTCATGCTGCCCTACACGCCGCTGCACCACGTCCTGCTGCGCCACTACGCCGAGGCCGTCGGCCCCGGCCGCGTCCCGGCCCTGGTCATGACCTCCGGCAACCTCTCCTCCGCGCCCATCTGCCTGGGCAACCGCGAGGCCCTGCGCCGCCTGGCGGACATCGCCGACGTCTTCCTCCTGCACGACCGGGACATCCTCGTGCGCACCGACGACTCGGTCATGCGCCTGCACCCGGACACGGCCAAGCCGATCCTCATCCGCCGGGCGCGGGGCTTCACGCCCTCGCCGGTGTTCCTGGCCCAGGACGGCCCCACGGCCCTGGGCGTCGGCCCGGAGCTCAAGGCCACCCTGAGCCTGACCAAGGGCGCGGCCGCCTTCACGAGCCAGCACATCGGCGACATGGAGAACCTGGAGACCCTGGCCTTCCACCGCGAGGTCCTGGCCCACCTGGAGGACGTGCTGCGCGTGCGCCCGGAGATCGTGGTCCGCGACCAGCACCCGGACTACATGACCACCACCCTGGCCGCCGAGATCGCGGCCGAGCGCGGCCTGCCCCTGGCCGCGATCCAGCACCACTACGCCCACATTCACGCCGTGCTGGCCGAAAATCGCCACGGGGAGGCCGCCCTGGGCCTGGCCCTGGACGGCACGGGCTACGGCGAGGACCGGACCATCTGGGGCGGGGAATGCCTCTACGTGGACCCCTCGGAGCTGGAGCACCAGCGCCTGGCCCATTTCTCCACCTTCCGCCTGCCCGGCGGCGAGGCCGCCGTGCGCGAACCCTGGCGCATCGCCCAGGCTCTGCTCTGGGAACTGGGCCTGCGCGAGCCCGAGCCCTGGTGGCCCTGGCGCGCGGCCTTCGGCCCGGCCAGCGACTTCCTGCCCCAGCTCCTGGAGCGCGGGGTGAACTGCCCGATCACCACCAGCTGCGGCCGCCTCTTCGACGGCGTCTCGGCCCTGCTGGGGCTCTGCCCGGCCATCAGCTACGAGGGCCAGGCCGCCATCCTCCTGGAGAAGGTCCAGGACCTCTCCGAGACCGAGGCCTACCCCTGCCCCATGCTGGCCGACGACGACCCGGCCGTGCTGGACACCCTGACCCTCTTCCGCCACGTGCTGGACGACCTCCGCGCGGGCGTGCCGGTCCCGAGCATCGCCCGGCGCTTCCACCTGGGCCTCGTGCAGGGGCTGGCCGACCTAGCCGCCGGGTTCGCCGGGGTCCTCGGCGTGCCCTTCGTGGGCCTCTCCGGCGGGGTCATGCAGAACCTGACCCTGGCCGTGGAGCTGCCCCGGGCCCTCTGGGAGCGCGGCCTGGAACCCCTGGTCCACACCCAGCTCCCGCCCAACGACGCCTGCATCTCCCTGGGCCAGGCCGTGTACGGCCGCCGCCTGCTGCAACTGGGGAAAATATAGCGGGGCCGCCGCCCCGCACCCCGCCCGGGGGCCCGCGGCCCCCCGGACCCCGCATCGGCGTTCCATGCCCGCATCCGGGCATGGAACGCGAGGAAAAAAACATGAAAACGCTCCTGCTGAAAAAAAACGAAGAAAGACGTATCCGCGAGGGCCACTGCTGGATCTTCAGCAACGAGGTGGATACGGCCAAGACGCCCCTGAAGGCCTTCGAGCCCGGCGAGTGCGCCCGGGTGGAGGCCGCCGGAGGCCGTCCCCTGGGGCTGGCCACGGTCAATCCCGGGGCCCTCATCTGCGGCCGCCTCGTCAGCCGGGACGCCCGCGACCGCCTGGATCCGGAATTCTTCCGGGAACGCGTGCGGACCGCCCTGGAGCTGCGTGAGCGCTGCTTCGACAAACCCTTCTACCGGCTCGTGTTCAGCGAGTCCGACTTCCTGCCCGGGCTCGTGGTGGACCGTTTCGGCGGCCTGCTCTCGGTCCAACTCCTCACGGCGGGCATGGAGCGCGCCCGCGAGGCCATATTGGAGGCCCTGCGCGGCGTGGTCCGGCCCGCGGGCATCCTGCTCAAGAACGACTCGCGTTCCCGTGAGCTGGAGGGCCTGCCCAAGGAAGTGAGCGTGGCCTGGGGCGAGGCGTCGGAGGAGGTCGAGATCGAGGAGAACGGCGCGCGCTTCGCCGTGTCCCCGGCCTCGGGCCAGAAGACCGGCTGGTACTACGACATGCGCGCCAACCGGGCCTCCCTGCTGCCCTTCGCGGCCGGGAAACGGGTGCTGGACGCCTTCTGCTACGCCGGGGCCCTGGGCGTGGCCGCGGCCCGGGCCGGAGCCGAGGCCGTGACCTGCCTGGACGCCTCGGGACCGGCCCTGGAGGCCGTGGCCCGCAACGCCGCGCTCAACGGCGTGGCCGGGCGGGTGGAATGCATGAAGGCCGACGCCTTCGAGGCCCTGTCCGCGATGCTCGACCAGGGGCGGCGCTTCGACCTCGTCAGCCTGGACCCCCCGGCCTTCATCCAGCGCCGCAAGGACGTGGAGGTCGGCACGACGGCCTACCGCAAGGCCAACCGCCTGGCCCTGGGCCTGGTGGAGCACGGCGGGCTGTTCCTGACCTGCTCCTGCTCCCAGCACCTCTCCCGCGACGATCTGCGCCGGGTGCTCCAGCGCGCGGCCCAGGAGGCCCGGGTGCGGGTGCGGATCATCCGCCAGGGCCACCAGGACATGGACCACCCGGTGCATCCGGCCATGCCCGAGACCGACTACCTGAAGGGCTTCCTGGTCCAGGTGCTGCGCGACTGAACGTGGCGAATATGAAAAAAGCCCCCGGAGCGGATGCGCCGGGGGCTTTCATGTGTCCGTCGGACGGAATCAGCGGGCGGCCAGAATCTCGCCCAGGGCCGCCAAGTACTGCTCCAGCATGTCCGGGGTGATGTCGCCCATGTGGCCGATGCGGAACACGGGCCGCAGCCCCTTGGCTTCCAGGTCCGTGTTCAGCTTGCCGTAGCCGGGGTCGAAGAGATAGCCTCGGGAGCGCACGGCCTCCTTGATCTTCTTCAGGTCCGCGACGCTCATGCCCCGGGGCGGCCGCAGGGTGGTCATGGTGGGCGAACGGAAGCCCTCCGGCGCGAAGAGTTCGAAGCCGGACTGCCGGGCGGCCCAGGCCTGGACCATGTCGCGCATGGCCGCGTGCCGCCGGTAGCGGTTCTCGATGCCCTCCACGTTCACGATGTAGTCCAACTGCACGGCCATCTGGTTGGCCAGCCCGCCGTTGGGCGTGGTCAGGGTCTGGTGCTTGCGGGCCGTGTTCAACTGGTTGAGGATGTCCGAGGAATGGCCCCGGTTCTGGACCCGGGCGGCCTTGTCCAGGGCCTCGGCCGAGACGAAGGCGATGCCGAATCCGGCATGCAGGCCCAAGGCCTTCTGAGTCGAGGTCACGTACATGACCGGATTGGATTCCGGGATGCGCGCGTCCGCCCCGCCGAACAGGCTCACCCCGTCCACCACGGGCAGGGCTCCGTGCTTGCGGGCCAGGGCGCAGGCCGTCTCCATGTCGTTGCACACGCCGGTGGAGGTCTCGTTCTGGGTCAGGGTGACCACGGCCGGACGGTGCTCCACGAGGGCCTGCTCCATGCGCTCCAGGTCGATGGCCCGGCCCGGCTCGAACTTGAGCTGCACGGCCTTCTTGCCGTTGAGCACGGCCATCTTGTGGAACAGGTCGCCGAAGGCCCCCACCGAGACGTTCAACACGGTCTCGCCGTCGGCCACCAGGGAGCGGACCGAGGCCTCCAGGGCCGTGGAGCCCGAGCCGTTGAAGAGCATCACGTCCCAGCCCTCGCCCACCCGGGCCATGGTCCGCAGGTGCTCGAAGATGGGGTCGAAGCGCTTGTTGCCCTCGCTGTCGCGATGGCCGAACTCCGGGAGCATCCCGGCCCGCCGCACCTCGGGGCGCAGCCAAGTGGGGCCGGTGATGAACAGGGTCAGGTCGGCGAACTCCTGCATGGACGGGAAACCTCCTGAAAGGAATGGGGGCCGGTCGGCCCGGCCCACCCTCATACTCCCGGCCGCGCCCGGCTGTCCAGAACCCGGAGAGGCTACCCCTGGCGCAACTGGTCAATGAGCCCGCGCAACCGCGAGGCCAGACCGGCCAACTCGCCCACGGCCTGGGACGACTCGCCCATGCCTTCGGCGGTCTCAGCCGAAATGCGGCTGACTTCCTCCACGGCCCGGTTGATCTCCTCGCCCGCCGCCGACTGCTCCTCGCTGGCCGCAGCGATGGAACGGACCATGTCCGTGGTCAGCTCGACCTTGCCCACGATCAGGCTCAGGGCCGCGCCGGCCTCTCCGGCCAGGGACGTGCTCCGGGTCACGGCGTCCATGGCCCCGTCCATGTCGCTGATGTTGCGCCGGGTGGCGGTCTGGATGCGCTCCACGGCCTCGCCGACCTCCTTGGTGGCGGTCATGGTCTTCTCGGCCAGCTTGCGCACCTCGTCGGCCACCACGGCGAAGCCGCGTCCGGCGTCGCCCGCCCGGGCGGCCTCGATGGCCGCGTTCAGCGCCAAGAGGTTGGTCTGGTCCGCGATGTCGGAGATGGTCGTCATGATCCGGCCGATGCCCTCGGCGTGGGCGCCCAGTTCGGCCAGGCCCTGCTTCATGGTCTCCGAGCGGCTCTGGACCTCGGTGATGGACTCCTTGACCCGTTCCACGGTGGCGGCTCCGGCCTGGGCCTGGACCCGCGCGCCGTCGGCCTCCTCCGCGACCTTGGAGGCGTTGCCCGCGACCTCGAGGACCGTGGCGCTCATCTCCTCCATGGCCGTGGCCGTCTCGGCGCTGCGCTCCCGCTGCACCTCCGCGCCGCGCGTGACCTGGACGACACGCGTGGAGAGATGTTCGCTGGCCAGGGACAGGCTGGCCACGATGTCCTCCAGGCGACCGGCGGCCTCGCGCAGGCCGTCGGACTTGGCCGAGAGGGCCTCCTCGCGGGCGCGCTCCGCCTCGCTCCGGGCCTGCTCGGCCTGCCGCGTCTTCTCCTCGGCCTCTGCCTGCCGGGCCTGGACCTCGGCGAAGGTGGCCTTCAGCTTGGCGGCCATGTCCAGGATGGCCGCGAGCACGCCCGTGGCCGCGCCCGAACGGGCGCCGCCCACCTCCAGGTCGCCGGCGGCGATGCGCCCGGCCAGGACCGCCACGTCGTCCGGCTCCGCCCCGAGTTGGCGCTTCAGGGACCGGGCGATGAACAGGGCGACGCCCAAGGCCAGGACAAGGGACACTCCCAGCAGGATCAACTGGATGAAGAGGGACCGCTCCAGATCGGCGGCCACCCGGCCCACCTGGCCGTCCACGTCCTCGAAGCGCGACTCACCCAGGGGTTTCAGCCGTTCGATGAGCTTATCCACCCGGGCCTCGAAGTCCTCCATCATGGAGTTGCCCGCCTCCACGCCCAGGTTGACATAGGCGTCGGCCATGCGGCGGCCCATGATGTACATGGTTTCAAAAGACTTGCTCATGAGGTCGAGGTCTTCCAGGCGGGCCTTGTCCTGGGCGCGCTCGAAGGCTCCCTTGAACTTGGCGAGGTTGTCCCGGAAGATCTTGGCCTGGGCCTCGGCCTCGGCGTAGGCCTTGGAGGAATGGGTGGCCGAGACGTTGGTGAACGCCTGCTGCACGTAGGCCGTGGCCAGCCGCATCTCGGCGGCTCCCCGGGCGAAGGGCAGGCTTTCGCTGTGGATGGCGCCCGCCACCTCGCGGACTTTCTGGATGTTCTGGGACAGGACGAACGTGCTCACGCACAGCAGCGCGAGAATGGAACCGAATCCGAGGGTGAGCTTCCACGATACCGTAAGCCGCATATCATCCTCCGATACTTGGTGTTTCGCGTCGGGGTCGGATTAGACATGCGGCCGGCTTGGATTGTCAACAAGAACAATGATCGATTTTACGTATGCCGGTGAAAATGTCTCGTCACAGGCCTTTTCCACTGACGCCCACCAAATGCACCCACGAGAAAAGGTTTTGCCGGACATTGCAGCAAGCGTGTCCCCGCATACGTTCAACAGTCCATGGCGAACGGCCGCGGGACCGGTCCATCCGGGCCCCGGGGCGCGCACTTGCCAAGCCGCGCGGCGGTCCCTATATTCACCTCCTTCCAACGACCAACCCGGTGGACCTTTCGCCGTCAGGACATGACATGCCTCAATTGGGACCCCATATTTCCGTTTCCGACGAACAGCTGGTGAGCCGCGTCTTCGGCCTTGTGGACCTGGAGGGCTACGCCCAGTGGCCCGCCGACGTGCGCGACCTGGCCGCGGGCCTGGCCGCCGAACTCTTCCTGGTGCGCTACAACCCCTTCGTGGACCCCGACCTGGTGCGCGAGAGCGTCAAGCGCCGCCTGAACATCGCCCGGCCGACCCTCTCCGGCGAGTACCCGGCCATCCTGAACGTCGCCGTGCGCCACTTCTGGGAGCAGTACGACGCCGACGCGGCCTTCCGCAAAACCCTGCACGACCGACTCAAGGCCCTGCTGCCCGCCGAGTGCATCGGCGACGCGCCGAACACCCTGGTGGAATGCGCCACGGACGCCACGGACCTGCGCCTGGAGCTGCCCCTGTTCGTGCTCTTCCCCGAGACCCCGGAACAAATCCAGGCCGTGGTGCGCCTGGCCAACGAAATGGGCTTCGCCATCATCCCCCGGGGCGGCGGCACGGGCCTCACCGGCGGGGCCATTCCCATGCACATCCGGGCCGTGGTCCTCTCCCTGGCCCGCTTCAAGCGGATCACCGACATCGATCCGGACAGGATGATGCTCTGCGCCCAGGCCGGCGTGATCACCCTGGACGCCATCAAGGCCGCCGCCGAGCAGAACCTGCTCTTCACCGTGGACCCGGCCTCCAAGGCCGCCTCCAGCCTGGGCGGGAACATCTCCGAGAACTCCGGCGGCCCCTTCGCCTTCGAGTACGGCACGACCATCGACAACATCCTCTCCTACCGCATGGTCCTGCCCGCGGGCGAACTGGTGGAGGTCCGCCGCAAGAACCACCCCCGCCACAAGATTTTCGAGAACGAGACCGCGACCTTCGAGGTCTTCGACGAAAAGGGCGCGCTGCTGGAGACCATCGAGCTGGGCGGCGCGGACATCCGGGGCAAGGGCCTGGGCAAGGACGTGTCCAACAAGTTCCTCGGCGGCCTGCCCGGGGTGCAGAAGGAGGGCGTGGACGGCGTCATCGTGGACTGCTGCTTCGCGCTCCATCCCAAACCCGCCCATTCCCGCGTGCTCTGCCTGGAGTTCTACGGCCGCTCCATGCGCAACGCCATGCTCGTGATCAAGGACATCGTGGGCCTGCGCGACACCATCCGCAAGCAGGGCGATCTGGTGAAGATTTCGGCCCTGGAGGAATGGGGCCCCAAGTACGTCCAGGCCATCGAGTACAAGAAGAAGTCCACGGAGCTGGAGGGCGACCCCGTCTCCGTGCTCCTGGTCCAGCTCGACTCCGACGACGAGGAGGCCCTGGAGCAGGCCGTGCGGGCCCTGCTGGCCATCGCCCAGCCTTACGAGGGCGTGGACATCTTCGCCGCCCGCGACGAGAAGGAGGCCGAGCACTTCTGGGAGGACCGCCACAAGCTCTCGGCCATCGCCAAACGCACCTCCGGGTTCAAGATCAACGAGGACATCGTCATCCCCCTGGAGGTCATTCCCCAGTTCTCGGACTTCCTGGAGAACCTGAACCTCATCTACCTGGCCAAGCGCTACCGCAAGGCCCTGCTCCAGGTGCGCGAGCTGCCCGGCATGGCCTTCGACGACCCGGCCGTGGACGCCGCCCTGGAACGGGCCCTGTCCATCCTCAAGAAGAAGACTACCACGGCGGACATCTCCGAGGAGGAGTTCCAGGCCGAGATCCGCTATTTCTTCCAGGAACTGCGCGACAGCCACCCCAAGCTCGACCGCGAGATCGAGGCCCTCTACGAGGAGATCAAGGCCCGGCGCATCGCCATCGCCAGCCACATGCACGCGGGCGACGGCAACTGCCACGTGAACATCCCGGTGAACTCCAACGACGCCGAGATGCTGGCCCAGGCCCACGAGGCGGCCAGGGACGTCTTCGAGAAGGTCCTGGAGCTCAACGGCGAGGTCTCCGGCGAGCACGGCATCGGCATCACCAAGATCGCCTATCTCTCGGACGAGAAGATCAAGGCCCTGCGCGCCTACAAGGCCAAGGTGGACCCACGCGACGTGCTCAATCCGGCCAAGCTCACCAAACGCACGCTGCCGAGCGAGCCGTACACCTTCTCCTTCAACCGCCTCATCCAGGACCTGGACAAGACCGCGCTCAAGGACAAGGAGCAGCTCATCGCGCTCCTGCGCAACATCCAGACCTGCACCCGCTGCGGCAAGTGCAAGCAGGTCTGCCCCATGTTCCAGCCCCAGCGCGGCCTGCTCTTCCACCCCAGGAACAAGAACATCAGCCTGGGCGCGCTGATGGAGGCCATCTACTACTCCCAGATCCAGCGCGGCGAACCCGATCCGGGCCTGCTGGCCGAGCTGCGCCGGATCATGGAGCACTGCACGGCCTGCGGCAAGTGCACGGCCGTCTGCCCGATCAAGATCGACTCCGCCGGTGCCGCGCTCCAGATCCGCTCCTTCCTGGAGTACAAGGGCCAGGGCGGACACCCGATCAAGACCAAGGTGCTGACCATGCTGGCCCGCGACCCCTCCGGCCGCCTGCCCAAGGTCGCCAAGGCCCTCTCCCTGGGCCAGACCGCGGCCAACCGGGTCCTGGGGCTCGTGCCCGGGGCCGTGCTGCGCGGCATGCAAAGCCCGCTGTTCCAGAGCCAGGGCCCGCACGTGGACTTCACGAACCTGGCCGAGGAGCTCAAGCTCGACCAGGGCTTCATCCTCAAGCGGCCGAGCGCCGACCCCGGGGACACGGTGCTCTACTTCCCCGGCTGCGGCGCGGGGCTCTTCTCGCACTCCATCGGCTTGGCCACCCTCTTCCTGCTCCTGCGCTCCGGGGCCAATGTGGTCCTGCCGCCCCGGCACCTCTGCTGCGGCTACCCCCTGCTGGCCTCGGGCTGCCAGGAGGCCTACCAGGCCAACCGCCACCGGACCCTCATGGAGCTCCTGGACGTGCTCGTGGCCACGGGCAAGGCGGGCCTCATGGCCACCACCCTGGTCACGGCCTGCGGCACCTGCCGCGAGTCGCTGGAGACCTACGAATTCAACCGCGAACTGGCCGAGCCCCCGCGCCACCTGGACGCCCTGCAGTTCCTCATGGAACGGCTTCCCGGGCCCTTCCCGGCGGGCGAGGAACTGCTCTACCACGCGGCCTGCCACGCGGAGTGGACCGGCGTGTCCAAGGTCAAGGCCGCCGAGGCCTACCGCCAAGCCCTGGCCGGGATGCTCGACACGCGGGTGGCGCTCTCTCCCGGCTGCTGCGGCGAGTCCGGCCTGGGCGCGCTGACCAGCCCGGAGATCTACAACCGGCTGCGCGAACGCAAGAAGGAGCAGTTGGACAAGGACCTGGAGGGCGCGGACAGGAAGCGCCCCATCCTGGTGGGCTGCCCCTCGTGCAAGATCGGCATCCGCCGCTCGCTCATCCAGATGAAGCGCCACAACCCGGTGCTGCACGCCACGGAGTACCTGGCCCAGGCCGTGGGCGGGCCCAAGTGGCGGCGCGCGCTCAGGAAGATGCTGGACGGCGCGGAGCGCCGGGGCAAGACCCTCATCGTGGAGTAGCCGTGCGCGTGCTGGCCGTGGATTTCGGGCTCAAGCGCGTGGGCCTCGCGGTGTGCGACCCCCAGGGCATCCTGGCCTCGCCCCTGCCCGCCATCCTCCGCGCCGGACGCGACCAGTTCTTCGCCGACCTGCTGGCCGTGATCGAGGCCCAGGGCGTCCAGGCCGTGATCGTGGGCCTGCCCCTGGCCCTGGACGGCTCCGAAACCCTGACCACGCGCCAGGCCCGCAACTTCGCGGAAAGCCTGCGTCGCCGCCTGACCATCCCCCTGCATCTCGAGGACGAACGCCTGACCTCGGCGGCCGCCGAGGAGGAGCTGAAGGAGGCCGGCCTGTGCGCCCGGAAACGGAAAGAACACCTGGACAGCCAGGCGGCGGTCCAGATCCTGCGGTCATGGCTGGACCGGGCAGGCTGACCACCCCGCCCCGGGTCCTCGTCCCGCTCTGCACGGCCCTGGCCGGGGTCTTCATCCTGGCCTGGGCGCTCTGGTTCGCGCGTTCCTTCATGGAGCCCGCCGCGCCTCTTCTTCCGTCCGGCCAGGAAGTGGTTTTCCGGGTCAATCCCGGCTCCCCGCTCAGGACCGTGGCTCGCGACCTCGCGGAGCAGGGCCTGCTGCGCAGCGCCCGGAGCTTCGAGTCCCTGGCCCGCGACGCGGGCAAGGCCCAGTCCATCCGCGCCGGGGAATACCTGCTCGTCTCGGGCTGGAGCGCGGAGCGCATCCTCAAGGAACTCACCGGCTCCCCGGGCATCCTCCTGCGCGTGCAGGTGCGCGAGGGCCTGTCCTGGCGGGAGACGGCCGAGGCCGTGGCCGAGGCCGGCGCGGCCTCCCTGGAAGAATTCCGCAAGACCGCCTTCGACCCCGAACTGTTGGCGAAAAACGAGATCCCCTCGGACTCGCCCGAGGGCTACCTCTTCCCCGAGACCTACCTCGTGTCCAAGGTCTCCGGCGACAACGGCCGCGTGCTGGCCGAGGCCATGTTCAAGGAGTTCCGCAAGAACGCGCGCAAGGTCTGGCCGAACGGCCTGCCCGCGCCGGAAGAGCTGCGGCGGCTGGTGATCCTGGCCTCCCTGGTGGAGAAGGAGTCCGGCGACCTGAGCGAGCGCGCCCGCGTGGCCGGGGTCTTCATGAACCGCCTGCGCCTGGGCATGCGCCTGCAGTCCGACCCCACGGTAATCTATGGCCTGGGCCAGGACTATGACGGCGACCTGACCCGCGCGCACCTGGAGGACGGGGCCAACCCCTACAACACCTACCGCATCTCCGGCCTGCCGCCGGGCCCCATCTGCTCGCCGGGCCTGGTCTCGCTCCAGGCGGCGGCCAACCCGGAACAGCACAATTTCCTGTATTTCGTGGGCAAGGGCGACGGCACGCACTTCTTCAGCAGAAGCCTGGAGGAGCACAACGCGGCCGTGGCCAAGTACCAGCTGCGCCGCAACCGGGCCACCTACCGGAGCACACCGGCCAAAGACTAGAGGGCGGGCCCGGAGGCAGTGGAGGGGAAACGGGAAGAGGCTAAAAGCCGTGGCGCGCCTGGATCATCCCCAGGCTGCCGTCGGCGAACATGGAGGCGAGTCCGGCGTCGAACGCCCGAACCAGGGCCAAGGAGTCGGGCTTGACGATGGGGAAGCGGATATGCAGAGCCTTCTCCTCCAGCACGGGGAGCATGAACTCGATCCGTTCGGCATCAGCGCCCATGTATTTTTGGGCCAGAAAGAGCCCTACGTTGCGGTCGGCCAGAACAAGGTCGACGCGCCCGGCCGCCAGCTTGCGGAGGTTCTGCAGATCGCTCGTGACCGCCTCCTTGACCATGTCCGGCCGGGCGTCGAAGGCGGCCGTGTTCACGCGGCCGCGCACCACGCCGATGCGGTAGGGCTTCAGGTCGTCCAAGGTGCTCCAGAAGATATCCCTGCTTCTCAGCTTGAAAAAGCCCAGCGGGCCGCCTGGAAATGAAGCGGAAAGAAAGAAATCTCCATCGAAGTTCTGCCCGGCGTATTCGGGAAGATAGCCGTCGATCTCGCCTGTTCTGGCCATGGCCACCGCCCGCGCCCAGGGCATGAACTCGAAAATCACGGTGTAGCCTTGACGCCGGAAGGCCTCCCGCGCCACCTCGGCCACGTAGCCCTGATCCGGCAGGCTCCGGCCGATGTAGGGTTCCCAGTCCAGGGTGGCCAAGCGGACCTCGCCCGCCCAGGCCGGGAGCGCGGCGGACAGGAGAAGCGACAGGAGAACCAGGAGCCGTGGGATCATGGGCATGCCCCCTTGCGTCGGCGACCAGTTCGGAAAACGCGCACGTCCAGGCGGTCCTACGGGCCGTTCAAAAAAAACACCGCCCCGCTAGGACTTCACGATCCACCAGTCCGGCAGCTCGACCTTGAGCTTGAGGCCGTTGTCCACCGCGAACTCGATGACTGCGGCGATCACCCCGTCGTGCTCGGACTGGAACCCGTTGTAGTAGTCGTGCCCGCCCAGGACCCCGCCGCGCCGCAGCAGGGGCCAGTAGGCGCGGATGTCCTCCCGGACGAACGATTCCGCGTGGTTGCCGTCGATGTAGACGAAGTCCAGCTGTTCGCGGATCTCCACCGCCGCCTCGGAGGACAGCCGCCGCACCCAAACGATCTTGTCGGCGTGAGGCGCGAGGAGCGCCCGGGCCTTCTTCTCCGTCTCGTCCAGCGGGGTCTGGTCGATGCCGTAGTGGCTCCGGCCCTCGTCGTAGGTCTCGTAGATGGAATAGGGGTCGATGCAGTAGAGCCGGTCCGGCTCCAGGGTGCGGAGCAGGGACAGGGCGTGTTCGCCGCCGCAGACGCCGATTTCCGCGCCGACCAGGCCCTGCGCGCCCCGCAAGGGGGAAAGCCGCTCGAAGGGGCGCGGGAACACGCGGTGCTTCAGGTCCGACAGCACGTCGATGATCCGATTCTCGTCCAGCTCCCCTGTGAAGAACCGCATGGACGAAGGGCTGGAAAGGATGCCCCCTTGCGGCTTCGCGTCGTGTTTCATCTCGGCCTGCCCGTGTGTTGCTGGTGCGGAGAGCGGCCCCGTGCGCCGGGGCGCTTCTCCCGGAACCGCGCCTGACCATGATCATATCCTGTTTCGGGAATACCTTGAAGCATGGCCTTCGCGCAACCAGGGCCGGAGGGCGGGCTGCTGGTCCGCGCCCATGTCACGCAACCGCCCTTGATCCCTGCTCATTCCAGCGAAGCGCTTGACGTGGCGGGCCGCCTCTGTCATTATTGCGGCATATTTATATAAGATAATCAATAGATGGCGATTCGACCGGGAGGGCGTCATGGCGGACAGCGGGCAGCTGCATGTGGTCACCGGGGCCTTCGGATTCTCCGGCAAGTACATCACCCGCCGCCTGCTGGACCAGGGGCATCGGGTGGCGACCCTGACCGGCTCGCCGGACCGACCCAGCCCCTTCGGCGACCGGGTCCACGCCCTGCCCTACCGCTTCGACGATCCCCGAGCCATGGCCGAGTCCCTGTCCGGGGCGCGGGTGCTCTACAACACCTACTGGGTGCGCTTCAACCACCGGACCTTCAGCCACGCCGCGGCGCGGCGGAACACCCTGGCCCTGTTTAAGGCCGCGCGGCTGGCCGGGGTGGAGCGCGTGGTCCACGTAAGCATCACCAACCCGGCCGAGGACTCGCCCTTCGAGTATTTCCGCGACAAGGCCGTGCTGGAGCGCGCCCTGCGCGAGTCCGGGACGGCGTACTCCATCCTGCGCCCGGCCGTGCTCTTCGGCCCCGAGGACATCCTCATCAACAACATCGCCTGGGCCCTGCGGACCTTTCCGGTGTTCACGGTCTTCGGCCGGGGCGACTACCGGCTGCGGCCCATCCACGTGGACGACCTGGCCCGGCTGGCCGTGGATCAAGGGCAGGCCAGGGACAACGCCACCATCGACGCCGTGGGGCCGGAATCCTTCGGCTACGCCGAACTGGCCCGGACCCTGGGCGGGATCATCGGCCGGGCGCGGCCCATCGTGCCCGTGTCGCCGCGTCTGGGCTACGCCCTGGCCCGCCTGGTGGGCTGGGCCAAGCAAGACGAATTCGTGACCTGGGAAGAGGTCGGCGGCCTCATGGCCGGGCTCCTGGACACGGACTCCCCGGCCACGGGCGAAACCCGGCTCACGGACTGGGCCCGCGCCAACGCCGCCACCCTCGGCGCGCACTACGCCAGCGAATTGAGAAGAAGGAGAGATCGGAAGGCGGGATATGTGGAAGGGTGGAAAGCATAGACGAGAAACAGGCGCGACGCCCCGCACCTCACCCCACCATCAAACAATCCTTGCCCTCTTCCCAGCCCCGGCTGTTCAGGAACGCCGCGATGTCGTCGCGTGCGCCTCGGCTGCCCACGTAGGACAGGCAGAAGCACTCCCCGGCGGGCGGGAGTTGGTCGCGGTGGAGCACCGGCCTGCCGTTGACCACGCGGCCGATCTTGCGCGGGTCGATGTCCGCGTAGGCGGTGATGTTCACGCCATGCTCCAGGAGCAGGTCCGCGCGCTTGCGGGTGGTGCGGCCCGCGCCGAGCACGAGCACGTCCGGGTGGTGCGGGTTGTTCGCGGCCAGCCAGCGGGCCAGGAAGCCGGTCTTGAGCCGGTAGAAGGCGTCCACGGCGTAGCTCGGGTGGCTGCGCGAAAGCCGCTCCGGCGGATCGTTCCAGACCAGCAGCTCGGCCTCGGCCTTGGCCATGCGCACCCCGGCCTCCAGGAAGCGCAGGATCAGTTCATAGTCCTCGGGAAACAGGCCCGCGCGGTAGGGGCCCAGGCGCTCGGCCAGCTCGCGGCGGAAGACGATGGACGGATGGGCGAAGGGCGACTCCACGAAGCGGTTCACGTAGATGTCGCCGGGCGCGGTCAGGCCGTTGATCCAGTCCACGTAGTGGGCGTAGCCGCCCCGGGCCGCGCGGTCTCCGCCGAAGCGCACCCGGCAGCCCACGAGCCCCAGCTCCGGCCGCTCGTCCAGCAGCCGGGCCTGGATCTCCAGGCGCTCGGGCAGGCAGAGGTCGTCGGCGTCCATGCGGGCCAACAGGGGGGCCCGGACGGCGGCCAGGGCGGCGTTCAGCGCGGGCACGATGCCGCCGTGGGGCAGCGAGAGCGGCCGCACCCGGCCGTCGCGCGCGGCATAGTCCCGCAGCACGTCGGCCGTGCCGTCCGTGGAGCCGTCGTCCACGGCCAGGATTTCGATTTCGCCCAGGGTCTGGGCCAGGAGGCTGTCCAGGGCCGCCGGGAGCGTGGCCGCGCAGTTGAAGCACGGCAGGGCAACGGAGACCTTGGGGCCGGACACCTCAGCCGCCCCGCCGTTCCGCCACGGCCGCGCGCACCCGGCAGACGCCGCAAAGCTCCTGGGACGTGGGCGAGCCGCAGGAGGCGCAGGGCCGCAGCTCGAAGCCCTTCTCCCGGTCCCGGGCCGCGAAGGCGGGCCGCCCGCGCTCCAGGAAGCCCTCGTAGAACGAGACCTTGCTGCCCGGGCTCTTCCACTCCAGTTCGCCCCAGAGTTTCTTGTGGCCCGTGAAGCTCGCGCCCGGGCTGTAGGGGCAGGCGTCCTTGTGGTGCTCGATGCCGCGCAGGAAGGCGTAGGCCGCGGTTTCGAACTCCGAGAGCCTGTAGAGCGGCTTGACCTTGCGCGCGAAGCCGCCCTCGTCCGGCAGGCAGGGGCCCTGGTCCGAGAGGTAGGCCTCGTCCCAGCGCAGGGTGTTGGCGAACAGCCGGGCCACCTCGTCGTCCAGGTTGTGGCCCGTGGCCAGGGCCGTGTAGCCGCCCTCCAGGGCCATGCGGTTGAAATAGTGGCGCTTGATCTTGCCGCAGATGGAGCACACGGGCCGGTACACGGCCTCCTTGACCTCCGGGATGGCCAGGCCCTCGGCCGCCAGCTCGACCACCTTCAGATCCAGGCCGTTCATGGCGCAGAAGTCCTCCACCCGCTTGCGGGCCCGCTGGGAGGACACCGGGATGCCCAGGTCCACGTGCAGGCCCGTGGCGCTGTACCCCAGGTTGGCCAGTTCGAGCATGAGCGAGAGGGAGTCCTTGCCCCCGGAGAGCGCCACCAACACCCGGTCGGCGCGGGTGAACATGGCGTGGCGGCGAATGGCGTGGTCCACCTGGCGGCTGAAATAGAGCAGGAAGCAGTCCCGGCAGAAGGCCGTGTTGTGGCTCGGCAGGGCCACCTCGGCCTCGGCCTTGCAGCGTCGGCATTTCATGGGGTTTCCTTGGGGATTCTCAACCGGCGGACGTGACCACGCGCACGGTGATCGCGTCGCCCGGCTTGAGCTTCAGGTCCTGGGTCAGGAGGCGGCCGTCGCGGATGACCAGGGCCTCGGTGAAGCGCAGCCCCAGGCGGTTCAACAGTTGATGCACGGTGTTCAGGCGGTCGAAGGTCTTCACCTCGCCGCCCGGCTCCAGGCGCACGGTGATCATGGGTCTCCTCTTTTCCCGGAGGCGCCGGGTGGAAGAACATAGCCCGGCGGCCCGCGCGGTTCAAGTGTCCGGCGACGAGCCCGATTTTCAGGACATTTCCCGGGTTGACCCGGATACGAAAATGGGTATCTTCAAACTAGCGGGCATCCCCATTCCAAGGAGTGCGTCATGAGCAAGCCCAAGATTCTCGTCGTGGACGACGAAAAGCATATTCGGATGCTCTATCAGGAAGAGCTCCAGGTCGAGGGCTACGACGTGGCCGTGTCCGACGGCGAGGAACCCATCCTCGACGTGGTGGAGCGGGAAAAGCCCCTCATCGTGGTCCTGGACATCAAGCTCGGGGTCAACCGCTCCGGCCTGGACCTGCTGCAGGAAATCCGGGGCAAGCACCAGGACCTGCCCGTGATCCTGTCCACGGCCTACGACAGCTTCCAGCACGACCTGAAGTCCATCGCGGCCGACTTCTACGTGGTCAAGTCCGTGGACCTCACCGAGCTGAAGAACAAGGTCAAGCTGGCCCTGGCCAAGGCCGGGGCCTGACCGGGGCGGGCCGGGGGAGCCGCCTGGGGCGGACTCTTTCCCCTTGCCCAGCCCGGCGCTTCGTGCTAGCCGCTTTGCCCATGCCTGAGTTCCTCGCCGACAAGATCGTCACCGTCAGCATCCTCGCCGTCCCCCTGCTCCTGGCCCTGGTCTGCCACGAACTGGCCCACGGACTGGCGGCCTACGCCCTGGGCGATCCCACGGCCCGGCGGGCCGGACGCCTGACGCTCAACCCCCTGCGCCACCTGGACCCCCTGGGCACGGTGGTCTTCTTCATCGCCAACATCGGCTGGGCCAAGCCCGTGCCCGTGGACCCGCGCTTCTTCAAGAACCCGCTCAAGGGCATGCTCCTGGTGGCCCTTGCCGGACCCGGGGCCAACTTCCTCCTGGCCGTGCTCTTCGCCATGCTCTACCACGGGCTGCTGCCCCTGGCCGTGGCCCACCAGGCCGACCTGCTGGGCAAGCTCCTGGTCCCGCTGACGCTCATCTCCCAGGCCGGGGTCTTCGTGAACCTCGTGCTCGGGGCCTTCAACCTGCTGCCCGTGCCGCCCCTGGACGGCAGCAACATCCTGGCCGGAGTCCTGCCCCGCCGCGCGGCCTACCGCTACCTCTCCTTCGGCCGCTACGGGGTCTTCGTCATCCTGGCCGCGATCCTGCTGGGCGACCTCCTGGACATCAACCTGCTGGGCCGGTTCCTTCTGCCCGTGGTGGAGACCGGGGCCGGCCTCCTGCGGGTGCCCATGACCTTCTAACCCCACACCCCCATGACCACACCCAACAAGCGCATCGTCTCGGGCATGCGGCCCACCGGACCGCTCCATCTCGGCCACTACTTCGGCGTGCTCGTGAACTGGCTCAAGCTCCAGGAAGAGTACGACTGCTATTTCTTCGTGGCCGACTGGCACGCCATGACCAGCGAGTACGCCGATCCCCGACGCATCAAGGGCTTCGTGCCCGGCCTCGTGCTGGACTGGGTCGCCGCCGGACTGGACCCGGAGAAGTGCGTCATCTTCCAGCAGTCGCGGATCAAGGAGCACGCCGAGCTGCACCTCCTGCTGTCCATGATCACCCCCCTGTCCTGGCTGGAGCGCAACCCCACCTACAAGGAGGTGGCCCAGGAGCTGTCCGGCCAGAAGGACCTGGCCACCTACGGCTTCCTCGGCTACCCCGTGCTCATGGCCTCGGACATCCTCATGTACCGGCCCTTCGCCGTGCCCGTGGGCCAGGACCAGCTGCCGCACCTGGAGCTGACCCGGGAGATCGCCCGCCGCTTCAACCACCTCAACGGCGAGTTCTTCCCCGAGCCCAAGGACCTGCTCACCCCGGACGCCAAGCTCCCGGGCCTGGACGGCCGCAAGATGAGCAAGAGCTACGGCAACGGCATCTCCCTGGGCGAGCCCATGAGCGAGATCGCGCCCAAGGTGAAGACCATGTTCACGGACAAGAACCGGCTGCGCAAGAGCGATCCCGGCGATCCCGAGGTCTGCAACCTCTTCCCCTATCACAAGCTCATGACCGGGGCGGAGAAGTGCGCCGAGATCCGCGAGGGCTGCACGAAGGCGGCCTTCGGCTGCGTGGACTGCAAGAAGGTCCTGCTGGAGTCCATGGAGCGCTTCCTGGCCCCGATCCACGAGCGCCGCGCGGCCCTGGAAAAGGACCCCGAGCGGCTGCGCGCCATCCTCGACGACGGCAACGCCCGGGCCCGCGAGAGGGCCGTCGAGTCCATGCGCGAAATCCGCAACCTGCTCAATTTCCAGTTCGACTGACACCCATGGGACGAAGGAGCGACACATGACCCAGGCGAAGAAAGGCGACACCGTTCAGGTCCACTACACCGGGCGGCTGTCCGACGGCACCGTGTTCGACTCCTCCCTGGAGCGCGAGCCCCTGGAGTTCGAGGTGGGCGCGGGCATGGTCATCGAGGGCTTCGACACGGCCGTCGGCGGCATGGCCGTGGGCGAGACCAAGACCGTGGTCATCCCGCCGGAACAGGCCTACGGCGACTACCACAAGGAGCTGACCTTCGAGGTCCGCCGCGACCAGATTCCGCCGAGCATCACCCCCGAGCTCGGAATGATGCTCTCCATCCGCATGGAGGACGGCAGCGCGCCCCACGTACACATCGCGGCCCTGGACGAGGAGACCGTGACCCTGGACGGCAACCACCCCCTGGCCGGCAAGGAGCTGACCTTCGAGCTGGCCCTGGTGAAGATCGCCTGACTCCCGATCCGGCCCGGGGGCGCGGCTCCCGGGCCGGGCCGAGGCGCGCCATGATCCCCCGACGCACCGACTGCATCGCCCCCTTCCTGGTCATGGACATCCTGGAGGCCGCGCAACGCCTGGAGCGTTGCGGCCAAAGGGTGGTCCACCTGGAGATCGGCGAGCCCGACTTCGACACCCCGGAGTGCGTCAAGGAGGCGGCCGCCAAGGCCGCCCGCGACGGCCGAACCCACTACACCCACAGCCTGGGGCTCCTGGAGCTGCGCGAGGCGGTCTGCGCCCACTACGCCGGGCGCTACGGCGCGACTGTCCACCCCGACCGGGTGATCGTGACCCAGGGCACCTCCCCGGCCATGCTCCTGACCTTCGCCGCGCTCCTGGAGCACGACGACGAGGTCGTGGTCTCGGACCCCTGCTACGCCTGCTACCCGAACTTCATCCGCTTCGTGGAGGCCGAGACCGTGCGCGTGCCGGTCTTCGAGGACGACGCCTTCCAGTACCGACCGGAGAAGGTCCGCGAGGCGCTCACCGACCGCACGCGGGCCATCCTGGTGAACTCCCCGGCCAACCCCACGGGCACCCTGCTCTCGGCCGAGCGCATGCGGGCCGTGGCGGACATGGCCCGGGAGGCCGGGGCCGTGGTCGTCTCGGACGAGATATACCACGGGCTGGTCTACGAGGGCCGCGAACAGAGCATCCTGGAGTTCACGGACGAGGCCGTGGTGCTCAACGGATTTTCCAAGCTCTTCGCCATGACCGGCTGGCGGCTGGGCTACCTCATCGCCCCGGAGCGCTACGTGCGCCCCATCCAGCGCCTGTGCCAGAACTTCTTCATCTCGGCCTCCTCGGTGTCCCAGTGGGCGGGCGTGGCCGCGCTGCGCGACGCCTGGCCGGACGTGGAGCGGATGAAACGAATCTACGACGAGCGGCGTCGTCATATGGTGAAACGGCTGCGGGAGCTGGGCTTCGGCCTCGGCGCCGAGCCCACGGGCGCGTTCTACGTCCTGGCCAACGCCCAGCACCTGGCCGCCCGGTTCGGCGGCAGCTCGCTCAAGCTGGCCTTCGACATCCTGGAGCAGGCCCACGTGGGCGTGGCTCCGGGCATCGACTTCGGCCAGGGAGCCGAGGGCTACCTGCGCTTCTCCTATGCCAACTCCTTGGAAAACATTGAGGAAGGCATGGCCCGTATCGAGAAATATCTAGAGCGATTCTAGATCGTTACCAAGAAGAAATCTTGCCAGGGGCCGATTTCCGTTTTAAATGATTGTTTCACGGACGTGACGCTTCGGAAACGACGGCGTTGACCGGGATGGAATCATGAAACGAATCGCCTTGTTCCTCGGACTGATCCTGGCCGCGGCCTGGACCGCGACGGCCGCCGGGGCCGGAAACGAGATCGTGCGCGAGCTGACCAGCAACGGCACCCTGGGGCCGGACTACATTCCGAAAAAACAGGAATACCGCCTGGACCCCTTGAGCGACTTCCACTACTCCAGCGACCCGTTCCTGCGCGAAAAGAAGGACGTGAAGAAGAAGGATGAGAAGGACTCCCCGGTCCACTTCTCCTTCGGCACGGACGAACGCACCAACCCGGTCACCGGCGACCGGGTGGAGCGCGACAGGAGCGGCGACGGCAACCCTCTTGACGCCCTCGGCGGCAAGGTCCGCATGGACGTCAACGTGCTGGAGTTCTAGCCTTCCGGCTCCCCCTCCCGTGGGGCCAGATTGCGCGCCACGAGGCGCAACGCCTCCCGGCAGGCCTCCATCTGCTCCTCCGAAAGCCCGGCCGCGGCCCTCTCCAGGGTCTCCAGCGCCGCGGCCATGCAGCCGCGCCGGAGCTTCTTGCCCTCGATGGTCAGGTAGACCCGGCGCTTGCGGCGATCGCGCCCGTCCTGGGAGCGGACCACCAGGCTGCGGGCCTCCAGCCCGTCCACCAGACGGCTGATGCCGGTCTTCTCCTGCAGGAGTCCGTCGGAAATCTCCTGCTGGGTCAGGCCATCACGGCCCCAGAGCAGGGTCATGACCCGCCACTGCTCCACCGTCAGGCCCAGGCCGGCCTGCTCGAAGCGTCGGCCGAGGTCGTTGGCCAGGGCCCGCGAGGCGCGGTGCGCCAAGTAGCCCAGGGACTCCTCCAGGCGGAATGATTTCGCGTCCATGATTCCGTTGTATATGCAACGGTAAAGCCCGTCAAGCGCTCCGACGCCGACCCGGCCGCGCCGTGCCGATGCCTTGCCAACACGGCCTCGAGAGTCTAGAACTCGAAGCACAGCCCAAAGACGCGATCCGCCCGGGGAGGCCCTCATGGAACGATTCGCCGCCGACCTCCACATCCACTCCCGCTTCTCGCGGGCCACCAGCAAAGAGCTCACCATCCGCTCCCTGGCGGCCTGGGCGCGGGTCAAGGGACTCACCGTGCTGGGCACCGGCGACTTCACCCATCCCGGCTGGCTGGAGGAGATCGAGGAGACCCTCAAGGAGGACGGCAGCGGCCTCCTGGTCCTCAAGGATCCCGCCGGGGTGGACGCCCTGATCCCCGGCCTGAACGCCATGCCCCCGGGCCAGACCCGCTTCATGCTCCAGGCCGAGATCAGCTCCATCTACAAGAAGGCCGGAAAGGTCCGCAAAGTCCACAACCTCGTCTTCCTGCCCAGCCTCGACGCGGTGCGGGCCTTCAACGAGAAGCTCGGCCAGGTGGGCAACCTGAAGAGCGACGGCCGCCCCATCCTGGGCCTGGACAGCCGCAATCTCCTGGAAATGGTCCTCGCCACCAACCCGCTGGGCTTCGTGGTCCCCGCGCACATCTGGACCCCCTGGTTCGCGCTCTTCGGCTCCAAGTCCGGCTTCAACTCCATCGAGGCCTGCTTCGAGGACCTCTCGGGTGAAATCTTCGCCATGGAGACCGGACTCTCCTCGGACCCGGAGATGAACTGGCTCTGGAGCGCCCTGGACCGCATCCGGCTCATCTCCAACTCCGACGCCCACTCCGGCGAGAAGCTCGGCCGGGAGTGCAACCTCTTCCGGGGCGAGATTTCCTACGAGGGCATCTACCGGGCCCTGCGCGGCGAGGGCCTGGGCCAGAAGTTCCTGGGCACGGTGGAGTTCTTCCCCGAGGAGGGCAAGTACCACCTGGACGGCCACCGCGCCTGCAAGGTGGTCATGGAGCCCGAGGAGACGCGCTCGCGCAACGGCATCTGCCCGGTCTGCGGCAAGCCCGTGACCCTCGGCGTGCTCTCCCGGGTGCGCGAGCTGGCCGACCGCGAGGCCCCGCGCCAGCCCCAGAACGCCCCGGGCTTCACCTCGCTCATCCCGCTCAAGGAGTTGGTCGGGGAAATCCTGGACGCCGGTCCGGCCACCAAGAAGGTCAACGAATTCTATCTCCGGCTCATCCGCGACTTCGGCTCGGAGCTGAACGTGCTCATCAAGGCCGACGTGGAGGACCTCAAGGTCCACTCCCCGACCCTGGCCGAGGGTGTGGCCCGCATGCGCGAGGGCAAGGTCCTGCGCACCCCGGGCTATGACGGCGAGTACGGGGTCATCCGCGTGTTCACCGATGTCGAGCGCCGGGAGTTCCGCCACGGCGGCCGCCTGGTGAAGACCGCGCCGCGCAAGGCCAAGGCCCGCGACCTGCCCGAGGCCGCGCCCGTGCCCAAGGCCTCGGAAGAGCCCCGGGAGACGAGTTTCAACGAGGCCCAGAAACAGGCCATCGCCGCCGGTCCCGGGCCGGTGCTCGTGCTGGCCGGACCGGGCACGGGCAAGACCCAGACCCTCATGGGCCGGGTGGAGCGGCTCCTGGACGAGGGCGAAAACCCCCGCCGCATCCTGGCCCTGACCTTCACCCGCCGGGCGGCCCGCGAACTCAAGGAGCGCCTGCTGCGGCTCCTGGGCCTGGAAAACGAGGAGGGCGCGCCCCTGCCCCAGGCCGGGACCCTGCACGCCCACGGCTACGAATACTGGAAGCACGTCCACGGCGAGGCCCCGGTGGTCCTGGACGACGCCTCGGCCCGGCGCGTCTTCCTGGAGGTCAACCCGGAGCTGGCCGAGGGCCGGGGGGGGCAGGCCTTCGACCGCTGCTGCCTAGCCCGCGAAAGCCTCAAGCCCCTGCCCGACGACCTGGCCGAGGCCGGGGCCCGCTACGCCCGGCGCAAGGACTCCTGGAACCAGGCCGACTACGCCGACCTCCTGGAATTCCAGCTTCAGCAGTTCCAGTCCGAGGGCTTCGTCTCGCCATACTCCCACGTGCTCGTGGACGAGATCCAGGACCTCACGCCCCTGCAGCTGGCCGTGGTCACGGCCCTGGCCGGGGCCGAGGGCAAGGGCTTCTTCGCCATCGGCGACCCGAACCAGTCGATCTACGGCTTCCGGGGCGCGGCGGGCGACGTGCGGGGCGAACTGGCCGCGCTCTGGCCCGGGCTCGCGGAAATCACGCTCACCGACAACTACCGCTCGGGCCAGAGCGTGCTGGACTGCGCCCGGGCCCTGTTTCCGGACACGCCCCGGCTGCTGGCCCGGCGCGACGCGGACTGCCGCGTCCACCTCTTCCAGGCCCCGGACGCCCCGCGCGAGGCGGCCTGGTTGGCCGAGCGCATCAAGGGCCTGCTCGGTCCCACCAGCCACAGCCTGGCCGACGCCGGCGCGGGCGGCCTGGCCCCGGGCGACATCGCCGTGCTCGTGCGCTTCCGGGGGCTCATCCCGGCCCTGGAAAACGCCCTGAACCGCTTCGGCGTGCCCTGCTCCGCGCCCGAGGCCGAGGCCTTCTGGAACGAGCCGCGCGTGGCCGCCATCCTCGGCGCCGTGGGCCGGGCCCTGGGCATGGCCTGCGGTTTCGAGGGCGACTGCCCGGACCTGCCGGAGCGCATCCTGACCCTGGGCCCGGACGGGCTGGCCTCCTTCCTCCAGGAGGCCCCGCCCTTCGACCAGTTCTTCTGGCAGTCGCGGCCCTTCCGCGAACTGCGCAAGGAATTCTCCCTGCGCGGCGGCTGGGGCGGGCTCATCAACTGGGTGCACCTCCAGAGCGAGCTGGAAAACGTCCGGCGCTCGGCCGAAAAGGTCCAAATCATGAGCATCCACGCGGCCAAGGGCCTGGAGTTCGAGGCCGTGTTCCTGCCCGCCCTGGAGGACGGCATCCTGCCCTTCGCCGGGACGGACATGCTCACCGGCAAAATCACCGCGCCCGAGGCCATGCCCGACGCCGCCGAGGAGCGCCGCCTGCTCTACGTAGGCCTGACCCGCGCCCGCCGCGAGCTGTACCTGAGCCACGCGGCCCAGCGCACGCTCTACGGCCGGACCCTGCGGCTGCCGCCCTCGCGTTTCCTGCGGGAGCTGCCCGCCGAGGGCATGACCCGCTCCCAAATGGCGGCCCACACCGTGAAGAAGGAAAAACAGATGACCCTGTTCGACTAACCAACGGACCTTACCACTGAGGCAGTAATGAATATTGAAGAATTCGTTTCCTCCGCGTTAACCCAGATTATCTCAGGCATAAAAACCGCGCAGCAGGCAACCAAAGAAACAGGTGCCATCATAAACCCCAACGTAATTCTCGGGGACCGCACGCCAAAAGATTCACTCACAGTAACAACCATGAGGCATGGGCCACAACTTGCTCAAATTATTTCTTTTAATCTAGCTGTTAGCGTTCAAGAATCCACCCAAACAGGAGGCGGGGGGAAAATAAAAGTGCTAGGTTTGAGTGCAGGAGGAGGTATGGGAATAGAAGCATCCTCGGCATCGCAATCCAAGGTAACCTTCAGCATCCCAATAGTATGGCCAATTGTTGGCGACCAATAGACACAACGCTTACTCTTTTTTTGAAAAAGCTGTCCATCTTCTAGCCCAAAAAGACCTTGTACAGGCCGATCTCGTAGACCCGGCAGAGACGCAGGGCCAGGGCTCCGGAAACCCCGGCCTGACGCAGGCGGCAGAAGAGATGCAGGGGGTTGAGCAGGTGTTGCAGATGTCGTTTGATGGCGTCCATGACGCGCTCCTTGCCGGGGCGGCCCCGGCGCGTGAAACATTGCAACCCTCATGCCTGAACTGAAAACGGGAACCGGCTCCGGCCGTTCCGGGGACGTCCCGGGGCAGCCGGAAAACCCTGCCGCCTTCGGCGTCGCTTGTTCGACGGCCGAGGCCTTCGCCCGCCACGGCCTGCCCGCCCCGCCCTGGACCGTGGCCGCGCCCTCCTTCGTGACCCCCGGCACGGCGCGCGAGAATTGCGCATGGCTGCGCAAGTTTTTCCCCGAGGTGGCCCTGCTCCTCTTCGAGACCCGGGCCTGCCTGGACTACGGCCCCGGCGACCTGCCCCGGCCCGGGGAGTTCCCGGAGCTCTCCTACCACGTGCACCTGCCCCTGGACCTGGCCTGGGAACGCGGCTTCGAGGCCGTCTGGGCCGATCTCGCCGGGCTGCTGGAGAAGGTCGCCGGGCTGTCCCCCTGGGCCTACGTCCTGCATCCGCCCCCGCCGGGCGTCTCCCTGGAGCGGCTGGCCCGGGCCTTCGCGGGCGCCGGGGTTCCGCCCGGGGACGTGCTCCTGGAGAACACCCGTGAGCGCTGCCTCTCCGAGGTCTGGGAAGAGGCGGCCGGGGCCGGTTTCTCGGCCTGCCTGGACCTCGGGCACCTCCTGGCGTATGGTCAGGACGCCATCCCGGACCTGCCGGGATTCTGGAACCGGGCGCGGCTCCTGCATCTCTGCGCGCCCGGCCCGGGCGGACGCCACGAGAGCCTGGCCCGCCTGGACGCGCCGGGGCGGGAGACGCTCCGGCTTCTGCTGGCCCGTTTCGCTCCCGGAGGCACGCTGCTCCTGGAGCTGTTCCATGCACAAAAACTCCAGGAATCCCTGGATTTCCTGGCGCGCTGCGCCGGGCGCTGGTCGCGCACGAAATGATCACCCTGATTCTCGGCGGCAACAAATCGGGCAAATCCGCCTATGCCCTGGACCTGATGAAGAACATGGACGGCTCCGGCCTGCTCCTGGCCACGGGCCGCGCCCGCGACCTGAGCTTCCGGCGGCAGATCCTGGCCCACCGGGAATCCCGCGACCCGGACATCCCGGTGACCGAGGTGGGGACGGACTTGCCAGAGCGTATGATCCGGGCTAAAAGCGAACATCCGTCCGTGTTGGTGGACAGCCTGGACTTCTGGCTGTTCGCCTGCCGCGAGGAGGGTCTGGATCGGGTTCCGGCCCTGCTCGATGTCCTGGACGGATGGCACGGGGGGAATCTCATCCTGGTCTCCTGCGAGATCGGTCTCGGTCCCTTGCCCGCCGGCGCGGAGGCGCGGACCTTCGTGCGCGAGCTGGGCGGCCTGAACCAGAAGGTGGCGGCCCTGGCCGACGCGGTGATCGTTACCGTGGCCGGGCTGCCCCTGACTTTGAAAAAGGCGGAAAATGGCCCTCTTCCGACAGCTCGATGAACAGATCAGCCAGATGCTCGCCCTGCTCAACAAGGACGACCGCTGGCTCATCGTCATCAACGCCGACCCGGACGCCCTGGGCGCGGCCCTGGCCCTGCGGCACATCTTCAAACGCCGCGTCCTGGACGTGGGCATCGGCCACATCAACGAGATCAAGCGGCCGGACAACCTCTCCATGATCCGCTTCCTGCGCATCCCCACGCGCAAGATCATTCCCAACCTAGCGGCGCAATACGATAAATTCGCCATGGTGGACTCCCAGCCCCACCACAACCCGGCCTTCGACCAGTTCCAGTTCTCCATCGTCATCGACCACCACCCGATCCTCCCGGACAAGCCCGTGAACGCCCCCTTCGTGGACATCCGCCCGAAGTACGGCGCCACGGCCACCATGCTCACGGAATATCTCTACAACCTGCACATCCGGCCGCCCAAGCTCCTGGCCACGGCCCTGCTCTACGCCATCAAGGCCGACTCGGCGGGCTTCGAACGCTCGTTCATCGACGCCGACGTCACGGCCTTCAAGTACCTGACCAAGCACGCCGACCCGGCCATCCTGAACCGCATCGCCCGCAGCGACTTCCTCCTGGACTGGATGCGCTACTTCTCCCGGGCCTTCTACAACCTCCGGCGCATCGGCCAGGGCCTCTACGCCCACATGGGCAAGGTGGAGAACCCGGACATCCTGGTCATCGTGGCCGACTTCTTCACCCGGGTCTACGGCGTGTCCTGGAACGTGGTCTCGGGCGAATACAACGACAAGATCGTGGCCATCTTCCGGGGCGACGGCGTGCGCCGCGACGTGGGCAAGACGGCCGCCTCCCTCTTCGGCGAGATCGGCTCGGCCGGAGGCCACAAGGGCGCGGCCCGGGCCGAGTTCGACCTGGCCGCCCTGGACGGCAAGGACCCCGAGAGCTTCATCGTCAAGAAGCTCAGCCGGGGCAAAACCCAGAACGTGCAGCGCATCTAGGCCATGCCCCTCAAGGAACGCCTGCGCCTGGACACGGACCCCGTCTTCCTCATCGACGGCTCGTCCTTCCTGCACCGCAGCTATCACGCCAACCCGGACCTCAAGCGTTCCGACGGGTTCCCCACCAACGCCCTCTACGGCGTGCTGCGCGTGCTCCTGCGCCTGCTGCGCGAGGAGAAGCCGAAATACGTCGGCTTCTTCCTGGACGGCCCCAAGCCCACCTTCCGCCACGAGCTGTTCCCGGCCTACAAGGCCAACCGGCCCAAGATGCCCGAGCCCCTGGCGAAGCAGATTCCGCCCCTGCTCAAGGCCCTGGAGCTCATGGGCCTGGCCCCGGCCGTTTCCGACGGCGTGGAGGCCGACGACTGCATCGCCAGTCTGGCCGCCGCCTTCAAAAGCCGACGGCCGGTGGTCATCGTGGCCTCGGACAAGGACCTCAAGCAGTGCCTGGACGAAAACGTGGTCCTCTGGGACCCGGCCTCCAAGCAGGACAAGGTCACGACCCGGGCCGACCTGCTGGCCGAAACCGGCCTGGTCCCGGACCAGTGGCCCGACTTCCAGGCCCTCACCGGCGACAGCACGGACAACATCCCCGGCCTGCCCGGCGTGGGGCCCAAGACGGCCCTCAAGCTCCTGGCCGACTTCCCCACCCTGGAGGCCCTGCGCGACCATGTGGCGGAACTGCCGGAAAAGCTGCGGGCCAAGGTGGACGGCCGCCTGGACGACCTCTTCCTCTACCGCGAACTGACCCGCATGAAGACCGACGTCCTGCCCGGGGCGCGGCTGGAGGACCTGGCCCCGAAACCGGCCGACCTGAACGCCTTCGCCGGATTCCTGCGGGAATACGAGTTCCGCAGCATGCTCCGCGAGCTGCCCCGCGACGACGGCATCCCACCCGCCGCCGTGCCCCTGCCGGAGGACCAGCCCAAGCCCGGCAAGCCCCGCCAGCAGCAACTCTCGCTCTTCGACGCGCCCGCGCCCAAGCCCGCCGGGCCGCCCCTGGAGGCGCCCGAGCGCGCGCCCAAGGCCCTGCCGTCCTGCACCGGCAAGCACCTGGGCCTCGTGCCCGTGGAGGGCGGCTTCCGCCTGGGCCTGGACGGCCACGAATACTTCTGCCCCGGCCCGGCCTCCGAGCTGGCCCCGATCCTGTCCCGGGCCCGGAGCCTGGCGGTTCCCGGACTCCAGGACCTGCTGCGGGCCGACGACGCCTGGCGCGCCGTGCCCCCGGCGGCCTGGTTCGACTGCTCCCTGGCGGCCTACCTGCTCAATCCCGAGGACCGCAACTACTCCTGGGAGCGCCTGCGCCAGTCCCTGAACCAGGACGTGCAGGCCGAGGAGATCCACCCTGAGTCCCAGGGGCTGGCGGCCCTGGCCTTCCGGCGCAACACGGCTCCGCGCCTGGAGTCCGCCGGTCTGGACCGGCTCATGCGGACCCTGGAACTGCCCCTGGTGCCCGTGCTCGTGGACATGGAACGCGCGGGCATCGCCATCGACCGCGAGGCCTTCGCCCGCTTCCTGGACGAGGTGGGCGGCCAGATCGAGGCCCTCACCGCCCGCATCGTGGAACTGGCCGGGGAGTCCTTCAACCTGCGCTCCTCCCCGCAGACGGCGGTGATCCTCTTCCAGAAGCTCGGGCTCAAGCCCGCGGGCAAGACCCCGGGCGGGGCCCTGTCCACTTCCAACGACGTGCTGGAACGCCTCGCCGGACAGCATCCCATCGTGGACGCCATCCTAGAGTTCCGCATGCTGGAGAAGCTGCGCTCCACCTACCTGGAGCCCCTGCCGAAGCTGGCCGGGGAGGACGGGCGCATCCACACCCATTTCAACCAATTGACCACGGCCACCGGACGGCTCTCCAGCTCCGGGCCGAACCTCCAGAACATCCCCGTGCGCGGCCCCCAGGGCCAGCGCATGCGCGCCTGCTTCACCGCCGGGCCGGACCGGCTCCTGGCCTCGGCCGACTATTCCCAGGTGGAGTTGCGCGTGCTGGCGCACTTCTCCAGGGACCGCAACCTGATCGAGGCCTTCGCCCGCGACGAGGACATCCACGCCCGCACGGCGGCCATCCTCTTCGACAAGGAGCCCGCCCAGGTGAGCCCGGACGAGCGCCGCAACGCCAAGACCATCAACTTCGGCCTGATCTACGGCATGGGCCCCCAGAAGCTGGCCCGCGAACTGTCCATCTCCATGAACCAGGCCAAGGAGTTCATCGAGCGCTATTTCGCCCGCCTGACCACCCTGCGCGACTTCTACGAGAGCCTGGTGGAGGAGGCCGGGCGCAGCGGCTTCGTGACCACCCTGGCGGGCCGCCGCCGGCTCCTGCCCGAGCTCTCCTCGCGCAACCAGCAGCTGGCCTCCCAGGCCCGCCGCCAGGCCATCAACACCGTGATCCAGGGCAGCGCGGCGGACATCATCAAGATGGCCATGCTGGCCGTGGCCGCCGACCAGGAACTGCGCGCCCTGGACGCCCGCCTCATCCTCCAGATCCACGACGAGCTCGTGCTCGAGACCCCGGCCGCGAACGTCGAGGCCGCCGGTTCCCGCTTGCGCCGAATCATGCAGAACGTGGCCCGGCTGGACGTGCCGCTCAAGGTGGACCTGGGCACGGGCCGCACCTGGGCCGACGCCCACTGATCCCGGACCGTCCGCCCCCCTCTCCCGCGCCGCTGGGGGTTTCACCCAATTTTTGGGGAATCCCCCCATCCGCCGCCTGGTTTCGCCCCAGAAAAACAGGCCGGGCACCTATCGACAGGAATGACGTCCCGGAATAGGGCAATGTGGTCGTCGTCCCTTCGCCGGTCGGGAGCCCGGTCCGGGACGCGCGCATCACCCGAGTACATCCGCGACGAACCCGACGCCGTCCGGCCGGGCCGCCCTTCGGCCCCGGGCGGGGGAGTTCGCGCAAAAAACAAGGGGGACCGAATGCCTGCCGACGCCGAATACGCCCAACGGACGTTCCTGGAGGAGAAGAAGGCCAGGTGGCGCGACGAGTCCGTGCACACGGAACTGCGTCTGCTCCGCGAGTCGGTGAGTTCGCTGGAATCCCTGGTGCGGGCCCTGCGCCAAGACCTGAAGACGCTCAAGGACAAGATGGCCGTGGACGCTTGAGTCCGCGGCCTTTTTTTGGGGTTTTCCCGATCACGGGACACTTTCAGCCAGCGAGGGAGTTGGAAAGAACATGCAATGGAACAAAAGCAATGATGTCCTGGGCACCACGAACCGCGGCAACGCCGCCGAATCCGGGCTGTGCACCCTCTGCCGCGCCGACTGCGCGGGCCGGTGCGAGACCTGGGCCTCCTGCCTGCGGGGCCGCCAGATGCTCTACCCCCGCGACTTCGGCCTGGTCACGGCCGGCAGCGCCAACACCACCCACCTGGGCGTGAACTACAACGCCCTGCGCATCCAGGGGTACAACTACGGCGCGCGCGGCATGACCAACGGCCACACCAACAGCCCGGACCACTGCCTGTTCACCAACGTGAATCTGGAGAGCTCCTTCGGCAACGCGACCAAGACCAAGGTCCGCCTGCCGCTCATGACCGGCGCGCTGGGCTCCACCTTCGTGGCCGCCAAGTACTGGGACTCCTTCGCCGTGGGCTGCGCCCTGGTGGGCATCCCGATCGTGGTCGGCGAGAACGTGGCCGGCATCGACCGTGCATCCAAGATGACCAAGGGCAAGATCAAGGAGTCGCCGGAGCTGGACCGCCGCATCGAGACCTACATGCGCTACCACGACGGCTACGGCGCGATCATCGTCCAGCTCAACGTGGAGGACGCCCGCAACGGCGTGGCCGAGTACGTGGTGGACAAGTTCGGCGACAAGGTGGTCATCGAGCTGAAGTGGGGCCAGGGGGCCAAGAACATCGGCGGCGAGATCGAGGTGAACAACCTGGACTACGCCCTGTTCCTCAAGAAGCGCGGCTACCTCGTGGACCCCGACCCCGAGCTGCCCGAAGTGCGCGCCGCCTTCGCCGCCGGAGGCATCAAGGGCTTCGCCCGCCACAGCCGCCTGGGCTACACCGACCTCGGCTCGGTCGACGCGGTGCGCGAGAACTTCATGTCCACCGTGGACTACTTGCGCAAGCTCGGCTTCGGCCGCATCTCGCTCAAGACCGGCTCCTACGGCATGGAGGCCCTGGCCATGGCCATCCGCTACGCCTCCGACGCCGGGCTCGACCTGCTGACCATCGACGGCTCCGGCGGCGGCACCGGCATGAGCCCCTGGAACATGATGGAGACCTGGGGCGTGCCGTCCATCCTGCTGCACTCCAAGGCCTACGAATACGCCACCATTCTCGCCTCCAGGGGCAAGAAGGTCGTGGACCTCTCCTTCGCCGGGAGTCTGGCCCGCGAGGACCACATCTTCAAGGCCCTGGCCCTGGGCGCGCCCTTCGTCAAGCTCGTGTGCATGGGCCGGGCCCTGATGATCCCGGGCTTCCTCGGCTCGAACATCGAGGGCGCGCTGCACCCCGAGCGCCGGGAGAAGGTGCACGGCAACTGGGAGACCCTGCCCAAGCACATCAAGGACCTGGGCGAAAACCCGGAGCAGATCTTCGCCGGTTACTCCAGCCTGAAGAAGAAGATCGGCGCCAAGGAGATCAAGAAGGTGCCCTACGGCGCCATCGCCGCCTGGACCCTGGCCGACAAGCTCGGCGCGGGCCTCCAGCAGCTCCTGGCCGGAGTGCGCAAGTTCTCCGTCGCCGACATCCGCCGCGAGGACATCGCCTCGGCCAACCGCGAGACCGCGCGGGAGACGGGCGTGCCCTTCATCACCGAGGTCCAGGACGAGATCGCCCGCAAGATCCTCTCCTGCTGACCTGATCACGACGAAAAAGGCCCCGCCCCGCCAGGCGGGGCCTTTTTTCACGCCCCCGTCCGCCCTGGCGGGCGGGGGCGACCTGTGCTAGACGGAACGGGGCTCCGTCCCGGAGTCCAGCCGAGGTACCTGCCCATGAGCGACACGCCAGACCGCCGCGACGACCTGCCGCCCAAGACCGCCGACGCCGCCCGGACCGGCGACCGGGAGGTCATCGAGCGCGCCCTGCTCGAACGCGTCAAGGAGCTGGACTGCCTCTACGGCATCACCCGGCTGGCCCAGCAGGGCAACCTGCCCCAGGACGACCTGCTGCGCGAGACCGCCGAGCTCGTGCGCGTCTCCTGGCAGTACCCGGAGATCGCCTGCGCGGCCGTGACCCTCGACGGGCAGCGCTACGCGACCTCGGGCTACCGCCGGGCCGGAGCGCGCCAGTCGAGTCCCATCCGCATCCAGGGCGAGACGGCCGGAGAGGTGGAGGTCCGCTACCTGGAGCCCCGGCCGGAGTGCGGCGAGGGCCCGTTCCTCCAGGAGGAACGCCGCCTCATCGACGCCGTGGCCGACCTCATCGGCCGGATCGTCGAGCGCCGCCGGGTGGAGGAGCAGATGCGCGCCCTCTCCCGCGAGCTCATCAAGGCCCAGGAGAACGAGCGCCAGCGCATCGCCCGCGAACTGCACGACCACCTGGCCCAGGATCTCTCGCTGGTGAAGACCGGCCTGGAGCGCATCTGGACCGCCCAGCCCCCGGCCGAGAACCACTCGGCCCAGGCCGCCGAGATCACCGAGCGCCTGGGCGCGGCCATCGCGGCCATCCGCGACCTGGCCTACGGCCTGCTGCCCCCCGGGCTCACGGAGCTGGGCCTGGTGGACACGGTGCTGCGCCACTGCGAGGAATTTTCCCAGCGCCACGGCATCGCCGTGGACGTCTTCGCCGACGGCCTGGAAGGCGTGGGCATGGACTTCGACACCCAGATCAACGTCTACCGGCTCATCCAGGAGGCCCTGTCCAACACGCGCAAGCACGCCGCGGCCAGCGCGGTGCGCATCCGCCTCCTGGCCTCCTACCCGAACCTCATCCTGCGCATCGAGGACGACGGGCGCGGCGCGGACCTGGAGAAGTGCCTGGCCAAGGCGGGCCGGGAGAAACGCATGGGACTCTGGAGCATGCGCGAGCGCGCGCGACTGCTGGGCGGAAAGATCAACTTCCGCACCAAGCCCGGCGCGGGCATGCGCATCCTGGTGGAGGTGCCCGGCCTGAGGAGGACGCGTGGCGGCCAAAAAACGCATTCTGATCGTTGACGACCACCCGCTCTACCGCGACGGCCTGAAGGCCCTCCTGGCCCGGCACGCGGGCTTCGAGACCGTGGGCGAGGCCGGGACCTTCCTGGAAGGCCTGCGCCTGGCCAAGAAGCTCAAGCCGGACCTGGCCCTGTTGGACATCTCCCTGCCCGACGGCAGCGGCATCGAACTGGCCCGCGAACTGCGCCGCCTCCTGCCGGACATCGGCATGGTCATCGTCAGCATGCACTCCAAGATCGATTTCATCGCGGCGGCCTTCCAGGCCGGGGCCGACGGCTACGTGGCCAAGGAGTCCGGCGCGGACCGCATCCTCCAGGCCATCGAGGGCGTGGCCGCCGGGGGCCAATACCTGGACAGCACCCTCTCGCCCAAGGTCGTGCGCAAGCTCAACGACCTCTCCACCCGCAAGGCCCGCAGCGTGGACGCCTCCTACGGCAGCCTCTCCTTCCGCGAGCAGCAGGTCATGCGCCTCCTGGCCGAGGGCCTGGAGCCCCAGGAGATCGCGGCCAAGCTCTTCATCACCCGCAAGACCGTGGAGAACCACCGCTACTCCATCATGAGCAAGCTCGGCATCAAGAGCCCGCTGGCCTTCGTGCGCCACGCCGCGCGCCTGGGGCTCATCGAGCTGGACGAGGACGCGGACTGATCCCCGCCGTCACCCGTCCGTCACCTCTCCGCCGCCGTCCCTTCACGGACGCCTGCTAGGACAAGGGGCAATCATCCCCCAAGCAGGAGGTCCGAATCATGGAGTTTTCCGCCGACCGCAGACGCGTTCTCGGCCTGATGGCCACAGCCGGAGCGGTGGCCGCCGCATCCGCGGTCCTGCCCGGCCCGGCCTGGGCCAAGGCCCGGCCCGTGGGTCTGGAAGAGTGCCTGGCCCTCGCCCCACGGGACATGGCCGAGCGCTCCGCGCCGGTGGCCCGCGCCTGGAAGCACCTGCGCGCCACCGCCGCCACCATCAAGAATCCCGGCCTGCGGGCCAGGGTCATGGCCGTCCTGGACGACCCCGCGCCCACGCTCCTGGCCCGGCTGGATTCCCAGGCCCGCTCGGAGGTCTTCCAGGAACTCACGGCCAAGGGCTGGCTCAAGGACCGCGAGGACGGCCCGGACACCTTCCTGCCCCCGGCCCGGGACGCCCGCCGCGCGCCCCAGCCCTTCCTCTCGGCCCCGGGCAGCGGCTACCAGAGCCACCACTCCTACCCCGGCGGACTCGTCACCCACACCGCCGCCAACGTGCGCATCTCCCTGTCCATCCTGGAGGCCTACGCCGAGGTCTCCGGCTTCGCGCCGGACCGCGACACCGTGCTCGCGGCCCAGCTCCTGCACGACCTGCACAAGCCCTGGGTCTTCCAGTGGGACGCGTCCGGCGAGAGCCGCGCGGAGAAGACGCTGGCCGGAACGGGCGAGCACCACGTGCTCGGCGTGGCCGAAAGCATCGCGCGCGGCCTGCCCGCCGAGGTGGTCGTGGCCCAGGCCTGCGCCCACACCCACCCGGGCGCGGAAAAGGACGAGGCCCAGGTGGTCGGCTGGCTCTCGGCCGCGGCGATCCTCGCCGGGACGGACCCGGCGCGGGCCGGGCTCCTGGCCCCGGACGGCAAGACCCTGCCCCTGCCCCGGCGCGTGGAGGGTTTCGTCGTGCATCTGGGCGACCACGACTTCGTCTTCAGCGTGCCCGCCGCCAAGTGGACCATCGCGGCCCTGCGCGGGGTGGCCGAAAAACAGTACGGGTTGGGCGGCGCGGACCTCGCGGGCGCGAAGTTCAATGCCCTGCGCAACTACGCCTTCTCCCAGCTCACGGCCGAGGCCCTCTATCGGGAATATTCGCTCGCTGGGGCCGAGGGTCTGGCGCGGGCCGTGGCCCGGGTCGTGCGCCCGGCCTGACGAAAAAAAAGACGGCCGGGGAGCCTCGCGGTTCCCCGGCCGTCGGTCTCGTCGCGCCGGACTACAGGTTCTCGAGCAGTATCTCGCCGAACTCGGCGCAGCCCACAGCGGTGGAGCCGGGGATCTGGGCGGCCAAGTCCACGGTCACGCGCTTGGCCGCGATGGCCTTCTCCACGCTCGCGTGGATGAGCGCGGCCGCGTCGTGCCAGCCCACGTGCTCCAGGAGCATGGTCCCGGAGAGCAGCAGGCTGCCGGGGTTGGCCTTGTCCTGGCCCGCGATGCCCGGGGCCGTGCCGTGGGTGGCCTCGAAGAAGGCCAGCTTCTCGCTCATGTTCACGCCCGGGGCCAGGCCGAGCCCGCCCACCTGGGCGGCCAGGGCGTCGGAGATGTAGTCGCCGTTCAGGTTCGTGGTGGCGATGACGCTGTATTGCTCGGGCCGGATGAGCACTTCCTGGAACATGGCGTCGGCGATGCGGTCCTTGACCACGATGGGCTTGGCGCCGCCCTCGGCGGCCTCGGCCTCGGTCATGGTCACGTCCCCGAACTTCTCCTTGGCCAGGTCGTAGCCCCAGGCCCGGAACGCGCCCTCGGTGTACTTCATGATGTTGCCCTTGTGCACCAGGGTCACGTTGGGCTTCTTCTGCTCCACGGCGAAGCGCAGGGCCTTCTCCACCAGGCGCTTGGAGCCCTTCTCGGTCATGGGCTTGATGCCCACCCCGGCGGCCTCGTCCACCTTGGCGCCCAGTTCGTCGCGCAGGAAGGCGATGAGCTTCCTGGCCTCCGGGGTCCCGGCGGCCCACTCGATGCCCGCGTAGACGTCCTCGGTGTTTTCGCGAAAAACGACGATGTCCACCAGGTCGGGCCGCTTCACCGGCGACTCGATGCCCTGGAAGTAACGGATGGGCCGGATGCAGGCGTAGAGGTCGAAGACCTGCCGCAGGGTCACGTTCAGGCTGCGGAAGCCCTTGCCCACCGGCGTGCCCAGGGGGCCCTTCATGGCCAGCTCGGCGGTCTTGAGGGCCTCCATGGTGGCCTCGGGCAGGTGCCGCCCCGTCTCCCGGAAGGCCTTCTCGCCCGCCAGCAGCTCCTTCCAGACCAGCTTGCGGCCGCCCCCGGCCTTGGCCACGGCCGCGTCCAGCACCGGCCGCGCCGCCTTCCAGACCTCCGGCCCGATGCCGTCGCCCTCGATGAAAAAGACTGTCTTCTCGCCCACGCTCAGCCCTCCTCGGAGAAAATTTCCCGAATCGATAGCCGGTCACGGGAGCGAAGGCAAGAGCCCGGAGTGGGTCCCCGCTTGACGGAAGCCCTTCGCCGCGCTATGGGGGTTGGTCATGAAGACGCAAGTCATGCACACGATCGGGTATTGGTGGCGCTGGCGGCAGAGGGACTGAAGCCGCAAGCGCTGACTTGAACGATTCAAGGGCCGCGGGCTTCCAGACCGCGGCCCTTTCGCATCCAGAAGGAGAAAAGGGCGGTCCGGGAGGCGGCGGCGAAAAACGAGGAGGAATACGCCGTGACCGAAGACCGCATCATCCTGCCCATAAGCGAGATGCCCCGGCAGTGGTACAACGCCCTGCCCGACCTGCCCACGCCCCTGGCCCCGCCGCTGGACCCGCAGACCAAGCAGCCCGTCACCCCGGAGCAGCTCTCGGTCATCTTCCCCAACGCGCTCATCGAGCAGGAGATGAGCCCCAAGCGGCTCATCGAGATTCCCGAGCCGGTGCTGGACATCTACCGCCTCTTCCGGCCCACGCCGCTCAAGCGCGCCCGTCGCCTGGAACAGGCCATCGGCACCAAGTGCCGCATCTACTACAAGGACGAGTCGGTCTCCCCGGCGGGCTCGCACAAGACGAACACCTCCGTGCCCCAGGTCTACTTCAACAAGATCGAGGGCGTGAAGCGGCTCTCCACCGAGACCGGCGCGGGCCAGTGGGGCACGGCCCTGTCCTTCGCCTGCAAGATGTTCGGCATGACCTGCACCGTGTACATGGTCAAGGTCAGCTACGAGATGAAGCCCTACCGCCAGATCCTCATGCGCATGTATGGCGGCGAGGTCTTCCCCTCGCCCTCGGACCGGACCAACTCGGGCCGGGCCATGCTGGCCAAGGACCCGGGCTGCAAGGGCAGCCTCGGCCTGGCCATCTCCGAGGCCGTGGAGGACGCGGCCACCCACGAGGACACAAAGTACACCCTGGGCAGCGTGCTGAACCACGTGCTCCTGCACCAGTCCGTGGTCGGCCAGGAGACCCAGAAGCAGTTGGAGATGGCCGGCGAGAAGCCGGACTATCTGGTGGGCTGCGTGGGCGGCGGCAGCAACTTCGGCGGCTTCGTCCTGCCCTTCCTGCCGCGCAAGCTCCAGGGCGAGAAGATCACCTTCGTGGCCGCCGAGCCCAAGGCCTGCCCCACGCTCACCCGCGGCGACTACCGCTACGACTACGGCGACGTGGCCCGGCTCACCCCGCTGATGAAGATGCACACCCTGGGCCACGCCTTCATGCCCGCGCCGATCCACGCGGGCGGTCTGCGCTACCACGGCGACGCGCCCATCGTCTGCAACCTGCACGCCGACGGACTGGTGGACGCCCGGGCATACTACCAGAACGAGTGCTTCGAGGCGGCCAAGCTCTTCCTGGCCACCGAGGGCTACCTGCCCGCGCCGGAGACCTCCCACGCCATCAAGGCGGCCATCGACCTGGCCAAGACCGCCGCGCCCGGCTCGGTCATCGCCTTCCTCTACTCCGGCCACGGCCTGCTGGACCTGGCCTCCTACGAGGCCTACCTCAAGGGCGAGCTGACCAACTTCGAACTGCCCCAGGCGGACATCGACAGCGCGCTCAAGGACTGCCCCACGATCTGAACGGCGAAAAGGCCGGACGGAATTCCGTCCGGCCTTTTTTTGCGCCTATTGTTGCTGATGCAACTTGCTCTTCAAGGCCATGATCCGCTCGTAGGATTCGCGCACCCGGCTCTCGGGGACCACTCCGTCGCGGACCAGCGTGACGATGGCCGCCTGGGCCCTGGCCGGAAGCTCCGGGTCGTAGGCCAGGTTGTTGCCGAAGAGCAGGATGTCGGCCCCGGCCTCCAAGGCCAGCCGCACCGTGGCCTCCAGGTCGTACTTCTCCGTCACCGCCCTCATCTGGAGGTCGTCGGTGACGATCACCCCGGTGAAGCCCAGGCCCCCGCGCAGCAAGCCGGTGGTGATCCGGCGCGAGAGGCTGGCCGGGAAATCCGGGTCCAGGCGGGAATTGAAGACGTGGGCGGTCATGACCATGTCCACCCGGTCGCGGGCCAGCAGGAGGCGGTAGGGCGTGAGTTCGGCCTCGCGCCAGGTGACGCTTACGTCCGTGAAGCCCAGGTGACTGTCCGCCGCCGCGCTGCCGTGGCCCGGGAAGTGCTTCAGGCAGGCGAGCACCCCGGCGTCGGCCAGGCCCCGGAGAAAGGCCTCGGCGTTGAGCGCCACCCGCTCGGGGTCGCTGGAGAAGCTCCGGCCCAGCGCGCCGATGGCCGGGCTCTTGGGGTTCACGTTCACGTCCACGCAGGGCGCGAAGTCCAGGTTCACCCCCAGGTCCCGGAGCATGTCCCCCATCGCCTCGGCCGAGGTCCGCACCCGGCCCGGGTTGTTCCAGGAGCCCATCTCGGTCGCCGAGGGCGTGTCCGCGAAACCGTCACGGGCCTTGAAACGCTGCACCCGGCCGCCCTCCTGGTCCACGGCCACGAACAGCGGCAGCGGGGCCAGGGCCCGCAGCGCGGCCGTGAGACGCCGCACCTGCCCGGAATTCTTGATGTTGCGCCCCGGCTGCTTGAGCAGTACATCGTAGTCGAAAAGCACGACGCCGCCCACGCGGCCCTCGGCCACGTCCCGGGCGATGGGCTCCGACCCGGTCAGTTCCAGGCCGCGAAAGCCCACCAGGAGCATCTGCCCGGCCATCTGCTCCAGGCTGGGCCGGGAATCGGCCCAGCCTGGAACCGCCGAAAACGGCAACAGACACGACAGGACCATCGTCACAATCAGACAGCGCAATGAACTCGAAAACCGCATGATCCGCCTCCATTTTTCAAGGCCTCGGTTCGACACGCAACCGTCACGGGACCGGCAAACGTCCGTCACCGAGTTTCATAATACTCTGCGGGGTTTGACCGAACTTCAACACTTTTCTGGAGGTCATCGGCAATGAAGCCTTCCTTGTCACGCGCGGCGGTCGTCCTGTTGACCGTCCTGGCCCTGTGCACCGTCCTGGCCGGTCCCGCCTCGGCCGGTGACGCCCCCGAACGCAAGCCCAAGTATGTCTTCCTCTTCATCGGCGACGGCATGGGCCTGCCGCAGATCAGCGCGGCCCAGTACTACTACGCCGCCAAGGAGGGCAAGGCGGGCGAAAGCAAACTGCTCATGACCGGCATGCCCTACCAGGGCATCACCACCACCTATTCCTCCGAATCGCCGATCACCGACTCGGCGGCCGCGGGCACGGCCATGGCCTGCGGGGTCAAGACCTACAACGCGGGCCTGGGCCTGGACGCCCAGAAGAAGCCCTACCGGAGCATCGCCGAGCTGGCCAAGGCCAAGGGCATGAAGGTCGGCATCGTGACCAGCGTGTCCCTGGACCACGCCACCCCGGCCGCCTTCTACGCCCACCAGGAGTCGCGCCGCTCCTACCACGAGATCGGCCACGAGCTGGCCAAGAGCGGCTTCGACTATTTCGCGGGCGGCGGCTTCCTGGACCCCGAGGGCAAGAAGTCCAAGGCCCCCCAAGGCAATGTCGTCGAGGCCGTGAAGAAGGCGGGCTACACCGTGGTCGATGACCGCGCGGGCTTCGAGGCCCTGGGGCCCAAGTCCGGCAAGGTCGTGGCCATGAACAAGCGCCTGCCCGACGAGGAGGCCATGCCCTACGCCATCGACACGAAGAACCCGGACGTGACCCTGGCCGAGTTCACGGCCAAGGGCATCCGGCTCCTGGACAACTCCAAGGGCTTCTTCATGATGGTCGAGGGCGGCAAGATCGACTGGTCCTGCCACGCCAACGACGCCGCCACCACCCTGGCCGACATGATGGCCTTCAACGCGGCCATCGCCGAGGCCCGGACATTCGCCGAGGCCCACCCCAAGGACACGCTCATCGTGGTCACCGGCGACCATGAAACCGGCGGCCTGACCGTGGGCTTCGCGGGCACCAAGTACGCCAACTACTTCACCGTGCTCGACGGCCAGAAGACCTCCTTCCAGGCCTTCAGGGACGAGGTGCTCGCCCCGCTCACGGCCTCCTGCGGGTCCAAGTGCCGCTTCGAGGACGTGCAGCCGCTCATCACCCAGCACTTCGGGCTCAAGTTCGCGGGCGATCCCAAGACCGACCGCCTCGTGCTCAAGGACTACGAGGTCGCCCAGCTGCGCGAGGCCTTCCAGCGCACCCTGGCGGGCGAGAAGGAGGCCTCCAAGGACGAGCAGGGCTACCTGCTCTACGGCGGCTACGACCCGCTCACCGTGACCGTGACCCACCTCCTGAACCAGAAGGCGGGCCTGGGCTGGACCACCTACTCCCACACCGGCGTGCCCGTGGCCACGGCGGCCCAGGGCCCCGGCGGCAAGCTCTTCGCCGGATACTACGACAACACCGACATCTTCAAGAAACTGGCCGCCGCCATGGGCCTCGACGCCAAGCCCACGCTCCTGGCCAAGAACTAGCCCACCGCGAACCCGGGGCGGCGGAAACGCCGCCCCGGTCCTCCCACGGAATCCCCATGCCCGACCGCTCCCGCCTGCGCCGCGACATCTGGCTCTCCATCGTGTTCCTCGCGCTCACCGCGGCGCTCTGGTTCCTGCCCACGGGCTTCGAGGACCGGGGCGACCCCACCGCCCTGCGGGCCAAGGCCGAGGTCCTGAGCGTGGACGACTCCCGCGTGCTGCGCTTCGGCGTGCTCAAGACCGGCTGGCAGACCCTGACCATGCGTCTGCTGGAGGGCCCGTTCCAGGGCCAGGTGGTGGAGGGCGACAACCAGCTCCTGGGCAAGCTGGAGATGGACAAGTATTTCCAGCCCGGGGACACGGCCCTGGCCGTGATCACCACCACGCCGGAAGGCGGGATATCCCGGGTCAATCCCCAGGACCACTACCGCCTGGGCGTGGAGGCGCTCCTGTTCGCGCTCTTCGCCGGGCTGCTCGTGCTCTTCGCCGGATTCACCGGGGCCCGGGCCCTGCTCTCGTTCCTGTTCACGGCCCTGGCCATCTGGAAGCTGTTCATCCCGGCCATGCTGCGGGGCCTGGACCCGGTCTGGATCGGGCTGGCCCTGACCACGGCCATCACGGCGGCGGTGATCTTCCTGGTGGGCGGGCTCTCGCGCAAGAGTCTGGCGGCCTTCCTGGGCGCCCTGGCGGGCTTCCTGGTCACCGGGGCCACGGCCCTGCTCCTGGCCCCGTCCTTCCATCTCAACGGCGCGGTGAAGCCCTTCTCCGAGACCCTGCTCTACACCGGCTTCGGCCACCTGGACCTGACCCGCATCTTCCTGGCCAGCATCTGCCTGGCCGCCACGGGCGCGGTCATGGACCTGGCCATGGACGTGGCCGCCTCGCAGAACGAGGTGCTGCAAAAGAAACCGGATTTGAAATTCGGGGAGGCGCTGCGCTCGGGCTTCGCCGTGGGCCGGGCCGTGACCGGAACCATGACCACCACGCTCCTGCTGGCCTATTCCGGGGGCTACATGACCCTGCTCATGGTCTTCATGGCCCAGGGCGTGCCCATGGCCAACCTGTTCAACCTGAACTACGTGGCGGCCGAGGTCTTCAACACCCTGGTGGGATCGTTCGGGCTGGTGGCAACCGCGCCCTTCACGGCCCTCATCGGCGCGGCGGTGTTCACGCGCTGGAGGCGGGGCGCTACTCCCCGATGATCTTGATGAGCACCCGCTTTCTCCGGCTGCCGTCGAACTCGCCGTAGAAGATCTGCTCCCAGGGGCCCAGGTCCAGGCGGCCGTCCGTGACCGCCACCACCACCTCGCGGCCCATGATCTGGCGCTTCATGTGCGCGTCGGCGTTGTCCTCGCCCACGTTGTGGCGATAGCCGCCCACGGGCTCGTGCGGGGCGAGCTTCTCCAGCCAAACCTCGTAGTCGTGGTGCAGGCCGGACTCGTCGTCGTTGATGAACACGCTGGCCGTGATGTGCATGGCGTTCACCAGGCAGAGGCCCTCGCGGATGCCGCTCTCGGCCAGGCTGGCCTCCACCTCGGGCGTGATGTTCAGGAAGCCGCGCCGGGACGGGACGTTGAACCAGAGTTCCTGGCGGTGGGACTTCATGACGGGCCTCCGGTCAGCACCCGGGCCAGGTGCTGGGCGACCAGCCCGAGCACGAGAAGGAGGACGTAGGCCCCCAGCCGCACCCAGCGGATGGTGGCATGCCGGGCCATGTCGCCCAGGCGGGTGTCCAGGGTGAAGTGCTTGATCACCAGGATGATGCCCACGGTGATGCCGAAAAAGCCCGCCCACTCCAGGGCGCTCGCGATCCAGGCCTGCTGCATGGGATTCCCCCTGTCTTTTCCGCACGCTAGCAGAGGCCGCCAAGGCTGCCAAGCCCGGCGAGGGCCGATTCCGCTTGCCTTCCCGCCCTCCGGGCGTATGCTCGGGCCGCTTTCCGCCCCGCCTCGTCCGTTCCGGGGCAACGTCCAGCCGCGAGGAACCGGCGTGCCCCGAATGTCGTCCGCGCTCCCCTTCCCATGAGCCTGCCCTGCGTGGGCTGCGGCTGGTGCTGTCTGGACACCCAGTGCGGCGTGTCCCACGGCCTGCACGGCTACCTGCCGCGCTGCCCGGAACTCTTCTGGGACGAGGCCGAGGGCCGCTACGTCTGCCTCCTGATCCGCGATCCCCGGCCCGGGGTGGACCTCACCGAGCTGCGCGAGGGCCGGGGCTGCTGCGCCCCGCTCAATCCCTGGCGGGCCTGGGTCGTCAGCCGCGAGAAGGAATAACGCCTTTCCAGGCCGGGGGCTTTTCCCTTACACTGCCCCCATGCCCCTGCCGCCGCGCCGACCGCCCAACCTCCTGCGCCGGGTCTTCCGGCCCTCCTGGGAGAATCTGGCCGCCCTGGTGCGCGGCGCGGACGCGCCGCCCCTTGCGCGGGACGAGGCCCGGACCTGGTCCCTGGCCCTGGAGTCCCGACGGGTGCCCCACCGGGTGCGCAGCCTGGGCCGGGCCTGGCTGGTGGAGGTCCCCGTCTGGCACGCCGAACGCGCCGAGCGGGAAATCCGCCAGTACATCAACGAGAACCCGCGCCCGGCGGAGCCGCCCCCGCCGCCTCCGCCCCGGCCGCGCGCCGACGACCTGCCCACCTGGCTGGCCATGGCGGCCCTGCTGGCCTTTCACGCCCTGGTCACCAGCCGCCTGCCGGAACTCGGGTTCTTCCGCCTGTTCTGCTTCGACATGGGCCCCGCCCGCGCGGCCCTCATCCTGGGCGGCCAGTGGTGGCGCGCGGCCACGGCCCTGACCCTGCACGCCGACGCGGGCCATGCGTTTTCCAACGCGGTCATCGGCGGCATCTTCATCGCGCTCGCCTGCCGGGAGCTGGGCAACGGGATCGGCTGGTTCCTCATCCTGGCCGGGGGCGTGCTGGGCAACATCTGCAACGCCCTGATCCAGCCCCCGGAGCACGCCTCCATCGGCTTCTCCACGGCCGTGTTCGCGGCCGCCGCGATCCTCTCCGGCCTGCGCGCGGCGCGCGGCGGCCTGGAGTTCCGGGGCTTCGTGGCGCCCGTGGCCGCCGGGCTCGGCATCCTGGCCATGCTCGGCTCGGCCGGGGAGCACACGGACCTGGGCGCGCACCTCATGGGTTTCGCCGTTGGACTCGTCCTGGGGCTGGCGGCCGGGGTCCTCGGCCGGGCGGTGGAGCCGCCCGCCTGGCTGCGGCGGACGATGGAGCTGGCGGCCCTGGCGCTCCTTCCGGCGGCCTGGGCCTGGGCCTGGTTCTGGTTCAACGCCTGAACCGGCTACTCGCCCCGGTAGCGGATCTTCATGACGAGGATGGACAGGGCCAGGACGAAGGTCACGCCGTTGGCCAGGATGATCGAAAGAGAGCCCTTGAGCAGGCCGTAGACCAGCCAGAGGAAGACGCCGGCGGTCAGGGCCAGGTACATGCGCAGGGAGAGGTCGCGCACGGCGCGGGTGCGCCAGGTCCTGAGCACCTGGGGCAGAAAGGACAGGGTGGTCAGCGCCCCGGCGGCCAGTCCGACGGCCTCGATCCATGTCTGGTCCATGTCGCCTCCGCTCCCCGCTTTCGGGCGTCGTGCGCCCGATCTATCCCAACGGCCATTGACAGGCAACCATGATGTTGTACCATTTCCGAACCCTGGAGGCCCGCTTGCCGCTCCGGTTCCCGACAATCCTCGCCCTCCTGCTCGTCCTGCTCCCCGCCGCTGCGGGGGCCGCGCCCCTGCGCCTCACGGCCGGGGTCGCTCCGCTGGCCTGGCTGGTCCGGGAAGTGGCCGGTGAGCGGTCCGAGGTGCGGAGCCTGTTGCCCGAGCGAGCCTGCGAGACGTGGCGGCCCGGGCCCGAGGACATCCGGCGGGCCGCGTCCTCCGATCTGGTCTTTCTCCTCGGAGCGGAGTACGAACGCCCCTGGCGCGAGGCGCTCCTGCGCGAGAAGCCGGGCCTGCGGCTGGTGGACATGGCCGAGGGCCTGGCCGAGCTCGGCGGTTCCGAGGGGGCGGACATCCGCGCCCGGGGCCTGTTCGGGATCTGGCTGGACCCGAAACAGGCCAAGGCGCTGGCGCGCAACGCGGCCAAGGCCTTGCGGACGGCCGACCCGGCCGGAGCCGGGACCTACGACCGCAACCTGGCGGCCCTGGAGGAACGCCTGGACCGCCTGGACGCCAGGCTCGCGGAGCTGTTCGCTCCGGCGGGAACCAGGCGGCTCTTCATCAGCGGACGGCCGGACTGGACCTGGCTGGCGGCGGCATATGGCCTGGAGGAGCTGGCCGTGAGCGGATTCGGCGCAGAGCCGGACGCGGCCCGGAAGCGGGAGGTCTGGCTTGAGGCCAAGCGGCGCGGGGTGCGGCAGGTGATCGACCGTCCGCGCTGCGGCTCCAAGGCGGCCCGGACCCTGGCCCTGACCCTCAAGACCGAGGTCTTTCCGGCCGATCCCCTGGACGGGGACTATGAAAACAATCTTCTGCGCGCGGCCCGCCGCATCCGGGCGGCCCTGCGCTGAGGGCGAGGTGGACGTGACCGCCATCGAACTGCGCGGCGTCTCTTTTTCCTACGACGGCTCTCCGGTGCTGGAGAACGTCGACCTGAGCGTGCCCGAGGGCGACTTCCTCGTGGTCCTCGGGCCCAACGGAGGGGGCAAGTCCACCCTGCTCAAGCTCGTGCTCGGCCTGCTGACGCCCACCTCGGGCTCCATCAGCGTCCTGGGCCTGCCCCCGGGCCAGGCCGGCGCGCGCATCGGCTACCTGCCGCAGCACACCCAGATTTCCCGCGCCTTCCCGATCACGGTGCTGGACGCCGTGACCCTGGGGCTCGTGCGGCCGGGCCTGACCGGCGTGCGCGGCCTGCTGCCGCGCCGCGAGGACCGCGGCCGGGCCCTCCTGGCCCTGGAACGGGTGGGGCTCGCGGACCAGGCCGGTCGGCAGATCTCCGCGCTCTCCGGCGGGCAAAAGCAGCGGGCGCTCATCGCCCGGGCCCTGGTGGACGAGCCCAGCCTCCTGCTCCTGGACGAGCCCACGGCCAGCGTGGACCCCCGCGCCCGCGACGACCTGTTCCGCCTTCTGGTCCAGCTGAACCGCGACATGACCATCGCGATGGTCAGCCACGACGTGTCCGTGCTCGCGCGCGGGGTCAAGTCCGTGGCCTGCGTGAACCGCGCCCTGCACTCGCACGCCGCTCCGGCCCTGACCCCGGAGATGCTCCGCATGACCTACGGCGGCGACGAGGCGGCGGGCTGCCCCGTGGACCTCGTGACCCACGGCTGCGCCGGCCGCTGCACCCTGGGCGGCATCCCCATCAAGGAGGATTCATGAGCGTCCGCTACAAGGCCCCCGCCGTCTTCGTCCCCGACATGGCCGCCGCCCGCGCGTTTTACGAGGGCGTGCTCGGGCAGACCGTGGTCATGGACCTCGGCGTGTACATGGTCTTCGCCGGAGAGTTCAGCCTCTGGCAGAAGGACGCGGCCCGGGAGATGATCTTCGGCAAGGCCGGCACGGCCTTCTCCTTCGAGCCGGGCGGACTGGAGCTGTACTTCGAATGCCCGGAGCCGGAGGCCGCGCTGGAGCGCGTGCGCGCCGCCTCCGCGCCCCTGGTCCACGGGATGGTGGAGCAGCCCTGGGGCCAGCGCTGCTTCCGCGTCCTGGACCCCTGCGGCCATCTCGTGGAGGTGGCCGAGCCCATGTTCGTGGTGGTGCGCCGGGCCCTGGCCGAGGGCAGCGAGCAGGAGGCGTCCCGAAAGACCATGATGCCCCTGGAATACGTCCAGGCCGTGGCCCGGGGCGAAATCACCGAATGACCGGTGATCATTGTTGATCAGCACTAATCATTTTATTTTAACTGATGATTTAATTCGATATTATTGATCAATATTTCGCATCGGAGAGGCGGATGGTCGAGGCCCTGCAATTCGAGTTCATGCGCAACGCCCTGCTGGCCGGGCTGCTGGCCAGCTGCATCTGCGGCGTCATCGGCACCCTCGTGGTGGTCAACCGCATCGTCTTCCTCTCCGGGGGCATCGCCCACGCGGCTTACGGCGGCGTGGGCCTGGCCCTGTTCCTCGGCCTGCCCGTGCTGCCCCTGACCGCGGCCTTCGCCCTGCTCTGCTCCCTGATCATGGCCGCGGTCACGCTCAAGGCCAGGGAACGCGCGGACACGGTCATCGGCGTGCTCTGGGCCTCGGGCATGGCCCTGGGCATCATCCTCGTTGACCTGACCCCGGGCTACAAGGCCGACCTCATGAGCTACCTCTTCGGCAGCATCCTGGCCGTGCCGCGCCAGGACCTCTGGCTCATGGCCGCCCTGGCCGCCGTGGTCATGGCCACGGTGCTCTCCTGCTACCGGGGCTTCCTGGCCCTGTCCTTCGACGAGGAATTCGCCCGCGCCCGAGGCCTGCCCGTGGCCGCCCTGCACGTGCTCCTGCTGGCCCTCACGGCGCTCTGCGTGGTCATGATCATCCGGGTGGTGGGCCTCATCCTGGTCATCGCCCTGCTGACCATCCCGCCGTTCATCGCCGAGCGCCGGGCCCGATCCCTGGGCGCCATGATGGCCATCTCCGGCCTGTTGAGCGCCGTGTTCTGCGTCACGGGGCTGGCCCTGGCCTACTCCCTGGACATCACCTCCGGCGCGGCGATCATCGCCGTGGCGGCCCTGGCCTTCTTCCTCTCCACCCTGCTGCCGTCGGCCCGCTCCGGCGGACGCGCCTGAAGCCCCCGTGAACGAACGCCTGGACATGCTGGAGCGGACCCTGGCCACGCTCCGCGAGCGGGTGCGCGCCTGGAAGCACGGCGGGGCCCCGGCCCTGCCCCCGGTGTGGTGGGTCCTGGCCTATGGCGATTCCTTCGAGGGCCTTTCCTTTGAAGAGCGGGACGAGGCCCGCGCCCGCCTGCGCGAGGCGGTGTCCGCCAGCGGCATCCTCGTGCCGGAGCATGTCTGGGTCTGGGACGAGACGAACCGGGCGCAGCTCGTGCTGGCCACCCTGCACAGCCGGGAGATGGCCGCGCGCCTGGCCGCGAGGATGGGGAACAAGGGGCTCGCGGTGCGCATCAAGCGCGCGGACCCCTGAAATTCAATACAGGAAGCCGAAGCCCCGCAGCTCGTTGCGGATCGAGTCCACGGACAGCGGCTTGGTGATGTAGGACACGGCCCGACCCTGGAAAAAGGCCCGCGCCGCGTGCTGGTCGTCGTCCAGGGCCGTGGCCACGATGACCCGGGCCCCCTCGCCATCGGGAATCCCGGCGCGCCGCTCCAGTTCGCGGACCCGCTCCAGGGTCTGCAGTCCGTCCATTCCCGGCAGCAGCACGTCCATGAACACGAGGTCGAAGCGCGGCCCGTCCCGGAGGGCGGCCTGGAACAGATCCAGGGCCTCCTCGCCGGTGATCGCGGCCTCGCAGTCGCCGTGGCGGCCGAGCACGGCCAGGAGGAACTCGCGGTTCACCGCGTTGTCCTCCACGATGAGCACGCGCGGGCGGGACACGGCGGGCCTACTCGCCCCCGGTGAGGTAGGGGTCCAGTTCGAGCACGGACTCGAACAGGAAGTGGTCCACGATGTGGCAGAGCATGTGCCCGGCCGCGATGTGCACCTCCTGGACCAGCGCGGTCTCCCGGCCGGGGACCTGGATGAGGTGGTCGCACAGGGGCTGCATCTCCGCGCCCTGCTGGCCGGTCATGCCCACGGTGACCAGCTCGCGCCGGCGGGCCTCGCGCAGCGCGGCCAGGACGTTGGGGCTGGTGCCCGAGGTGCTGATGCCCACGAGCACGTCGCCCCGGTTGCCCAGGGCCTGGACCTGCTTCTCGAAGACGCGGTCGAAGCCGTAGTCGTTGCCGATGGCGGTCAGGATCGAGGTGTCCGTGGTCAGGGCCAGGGCGGGCAGCGGCGGCCGTTCGAGCACGAAGCGGTTCACGAATTCGGCGGCCAAGTGCTGGCTGTCGGCGGCGCTGCCGCCGTTGCCGCAGAAGAGTATCTTGCCCCCGCGCGCCAGGCACACGGCCATGGCGCGGGCGAGCTCCACCAGCTGCTCGGAACGCTCCTCGAAAAATTTCTCACGTATTTCAAGCCCCTTGCGGGCGTGTTCACGAACCTTGGCCAAGGCCTTCTCGGACATGCTCGATCCCCCTCGGTGTCGTTGCACGGCCCCCGTGTACTGTACTTCACCATTTCGTGCAATCGGGGAAATCCGGCTCAAATCGGCCAATGCAAAGCCTCGCCGCCACTTCGTATGACAAAAATGCCGATTACCGCGTCCATTGCAGAAATTCCTTTTTTTCCGGCCGAAATTGGGCTATGGAACATTCCTGCATTTCCATGGGCCCGATACCCAACATTTTTCCCCATTGAGAGGAGGTTGACGATGAAGAAGTTCAGCAGGCTGTCTCTGCTGGCGCTGGCTTGTGCTCTCGGCGCCTTGCTTCTGGTCACCGGATGCAGCAAAGAACCGGACACCATCAAGATCGGCTTCAACATCCCGCTCACCGGCGACATCCCCAAGGTCGGCGAGGCCTCCAAGTACGCCGCCGAGATGCTCAAGGAGGACATCAACTCCAAGGGCGGCCTGGAGGTCGGCGGCAAAAAATACAAGCTCCAGTTCATCTACCAGGACAACGAGTCCAAGGCCGACTCGGCCGTGAACGCGGCCCTCAAGCTCATCGAGCAGGACGGCGTGGTCGCCATCGTCGGCCCGAACTCCTCCAAGCAGGCCGTGCCCGCCGGCGGCATCTGCAACGAGCGCGAGACGCCCATGATCTCGCCCTGGTCCACCAACCCCGACACCACCAAGGGCCGTCCGTGGATCTTCCGCGCCGCCTTCCTGGATCCCTTCCAGGGCCCCGTGGCCGCCAACTTCGCGGCCAAGCAGTTCGGCGCCAAGACCGCGGCCGTGATCTTCGACATCGCCAACGACTACTCCAAGGGCCTGGCCGACATCTTCAAGCAGGTCTGGGAGCAGAAGATGGGCGCCGGCTCGCTGGTGGCCTTCGAGTCCCACGGCACCAAGGACCAGGACTTCTCGGCCCAGCTGACCAAGATCATCGACGCCAAGCCCGACTTCATCTTCGTGCCCGACAACTACAACCAGGTGGCCCTGATCGTGAAGCAGGCCCATGACCTGGGCTACAAGGGTCCCTTCATGGGCGCCGACGCCTGGGGCTCCGCCGAGCTCATGACCCTCTGCGGCAAGGACTGCGTGGGCCAGTTCTTCTCCACCCACTACGCCGCCGCCGGCGCGCAGGGCGACACCAAGGTCTTCATCGACCGCTACAACCAGAAGTACGGCTACGTGCCGGACGACGTGGCCGCCCTGACCTGGGACGCCACCCGCATCGTGCTCCAGGCCATCCAGGACGCCGGCAAGCTCAACACCGACGTCAAGGCCGAGCGCAAGGCCATCCGCGACGCCATCGCGAACATCAAGGAGTTCAAGGGGATCACCGGCTCCATGAAGTTCGACGCCGAGGGCGACCCGATCAAGTGCGCCGTGGTCGTGCGCATCAGCGAGGACGGCCAGTTCACCTTCGCCGAGTCCGTCTGCCCGTAAGGGAGAGCCTTTGATCGCGGCGGGGACCTCAGGGTCCCCGCCGTTTTTCAAGGGCTTTGCATTTTTCGCGCAAAAAGGGCATGAAGGCGCGCAAAGGTTTTCCGCCCCCGCAGCCTGCACCGCCCGGACACCAGAAAGAGGACCCGACGTGGAATTCGTCTTCCAGAACATCCTGAACGCACTGCAGTGGGGCAGTTTCTACGCCCTCATCGCCCTGGGCTACACCCTGGTCTACGGGGTGCTTCTCCTCATCAACTTCGCCCACGGCGACATCTTCATGGTCGGCGCCTACATCGCCTACTTCGTGGCCACCCTGCTCCTGGGGACCATGGGCCTCGGCCCCACGGCCACCCTGGTGCTGGCGGTGCCCCTGACCATGATCCTCACCTCCTGCGTGGGCGTGACGCTGGAGCGCGTGGCCTACCGGCCCCTGCGGCGCAAGGGCGCGCACCGGCTCTACGTGGTCATCACGGCCCTGATGTGCGGCCTGATGCTGGAGAACGGCAACCTGGCCCTGCTCGGCGCGAGCCGCAAGTATTTCCCCGAGCTCATGGAGAAGACGGTCTACACCTTCGCCGGGCTCTCCGTGACGAACCTCAAGGTGGTGGTCATCATCACCGCCTTCGTGGCCTTCGCGGTCCTGCACTTCATCGTCACCAGGACCAAGATCGGCATGGCCATGCGCGGCATCTCCTGGGACAAGTTCGCCATCCCGCTCATGGGCATCCCGGTGGACAGCATCATCGTCTTCACCTTCGTCCTGGGCTCGGGCATGGCCGGTCTGGCGGGCCTGCTCTTCGCCATGGCCTACCCCGTCCTGGAGCCCTACATGGGCGCGCTCATCGGCTGGAAGGCCTTCATCGCCGCCGTCGTGGGCGGCATCGGAGACATCCGCGGGGCCTTCCTCGGCGGCTTTCTCCTGGCCTTCCTGGAGATCGGCGTGGCCGCCGTGTTCCCCTCGACCCTGCGCGACCTGATCGCCTTCACGGTGCTCCTGCTCATCATGTGGCGCAAGCCCACGGGCATCTTCGGCGTGGCCAAGCACCAGAAAATCTAGGCAAGCGGATAACCGACGATGCAACGATACGCGCTGAACGCCTCACTCCTCGTCCTGGCCCTGATCATCATCGGCCTGTCCCAGGCCGGGGCCATCGACCTCTACGTGCAGTCCGTGATCATGTTCATGGCCATCAACGTGATCATGTCCTCCAGCCTGAACCTGGTGAACGGCAACATGGGCGAGTTTTCCTGCGGCCACGGCGGCTTCATGTGCGTCGGGGCCTACGTGGGATCGCTGATCTCCATGCTCCTGTTCACCAACAGCAAGCTCTTCGGGGCCGCGCTCCTGCCGCCCGCCACGGCCATCTTCCTCTTCCCCGTGGTCCTGCTGGGCGCGGGCATCGTGGCGGCCCTGGCCGGAATCATCGTGGCCGTCCCCTCGTTCAAGACCCGGGGCGACTACTTGGCCATCATCACCCTGGCGGTGAACTACATCGTCATCTCGGCCATCCAGAACCTGGACGTCATCGGCGGGCCCAGGGGGCTCACCGGCATGCGCCCGGCCATCTCGGCCATGGGCGACGTGATCAACCTGCCCTGGATGATGATCTGGGTCCTCATCGGCTGCTTCGGCTCGGTCTTCCTCATCCGCCGCTACATCTCCTCGACCTACGGCAAGGGCGTCAACGCCGTGTGCCAGGACGAGATCGCGGCCGAGATCATGAGCGTGGACACCAACCGCATCAAGCTGGTGACCTTCATGGTCTCCTCCGGGCTGGCGGGCGTCGCCGGAGCCCTCTACGCCCACGTGGTCGGCTACCTGAACCCCGGCTCCTTCGACATCCTCAAGTCCACCGAGGCCATGGTCATGGTCTACCTGGGCGGCATGGGCTCCCTGTCCGGCTCGGTGATCTCGGCGGTGGTCTTCACCCTCCTGCTGGAGGCCCTGCGGCCCCTGCAGATATACAAGTGGGTCATCGTGCCCCTGATCCTCATCCTGCTCATGCAGTTCCGGCCCGAGGGCATCATGGGCAACAAGGAATTGTCCGACCTGTTCCCCAGGTTGCGCAAGTACTTCACGTTCAAGTAGCAGGCGGAGACGGAAACGAGATGACGCTTCTTTCCATCAACGGACTGACCCAGAAGTTCGGCGGCCTGTTGGCCGTGTCCGACTTCAACATCACCCTCGAGGGCGGCGAGCTGGTCGGCCTCATCGGCCCCAACGGCGCGGGCAAGACCACGGTCTTCAACCTGGTCTCGGGCTTCTACCAGCCCACGGACGGCGCGATCGTCCTCAACGGGGCCAAGACCAGGGGGCTGCGGCCCCATCAGGTCACGGCCCTGGGCGTGGCCCGCACCTTCCAGAACATCCGCCTCTGGCACGACATGACCGTGCTGGACAACATCCGCGTCTCCCAGCACTACCGCATGGGCTACAGCCTGCTGGACGCCTTCCGGCGCTCCAAGCGGTATCGGGAGAACGAAAAACGCATCGACTCCATCGCCCTGGACCTGCTGGAGGCCATGGACCTGCGCCAGTACGCGGACGAGTATCCCAAGAACCTGCCCTACGGCCTGCAACGCCGGGTGGAGATCGCCCGGGCCATGTCCGTGCAGCCCAAGCTGCTGCTCCTGGACGAGCCCGCGGCGGGCCTGAACTCCGCCGACGTGGACGGGCTCATCAAGCTGGTGCGTTGGATTCACAAGGAGTTCGGGATCACCATCTGGATGATCGAGCACCAGATGAAGGTGGTCATGAGCCTGTGCTCCTGGATCAAGGTCATCGACTTCGGCTCGACCATCGCCGAGGGCACGCCCGAGCAGATCCAGAGCAACCCCACCGTGATCAAAGCCTACCTGGGAGACGACACGATTTGAGCACGCTCTTGGAAGTGACGGACCTCAAGGTCCGCTACGGCAACATCGAGGCCCTGCACGGTCTGACCTTCCACGTGGACGAAGGGGAGATCGTGACCCTCATCGGGGCCAACGGCGCGGGCAAGACCACCACCCTGCTCTCCATCAGCCGGGTCTTCCCCCCCGAGGGGCCCAAGGTGGTTTCGGGCGACATCCGCTACAAGGGCCAGAGCATCCTGGGCGTGGCGCCGGACAAGGTCGTCTCGGAGCTGCACGCCGTGCTCGTGCCCGAGGGGCGGCGCATCTTCGGCAACCTCACCGTGGAGGAGAACCTCAAGCTGGCCACTTACGCCCGCAAGGATTCCGACGCGGACATCCAGCACGACTACGAGCGGGTCTACGGACTCTTCCCGCGCCTGGCCGAGCGCCGCAAGCAGCGCAGCGAGTCCCTCTCCGGCGGCGAGCAGCAGATGCTGGCCGTGGGCCGGGCGCTCATGTCCCGCTGCACCTTCATCATGCTCGACGAGCCGAGCATGGGCCTGGCCCCGCTGCTCATGTACGACATGTTCCGCACCCTCAAGGAGCTGAACAGCCAGGGCCTGACCATCCTGCTCGTGGAGCAGAACGCCAAGCTGGCGCTCAAGTTCGCCCACCGGGGCTACGTCATCGACACCGGCGAGATCGTGGCCCAGGGCCCCTGCGACACGCTCATGGACGATCCCGAGGTGAAGAAGGCCTACCTCGGCGGCTGAAGCACGGCGGCACGAAAAAACTCGCGGCCGGAGCGTCTTGGCAAGACGCTCCGGCCGTGTTCTTTTTCATTCCGCCCGCGTGGTCCCCGGGCGGTCCGAGGGACAGGGATGCGGCCCCCGCGCTAAGCGCCCTGGCCCTCGCCGGAGGGTTCCCCCTCCTCCTTGCGGCCGGGCCGGATGCCGAAGCGGCCGAGAATCTCGGCCAGCTTGGCCTTCATGTTCGTGGTCGTGCGCGCGACCATCTCCAGATCCACCAGGACCACGGCCTCGACTTTCACCGAGGCCCCTTCCCAGAGGGAGAGAATGGCCAGCTTGAGCGGCTCCTCCATCTGGAGCAGCCCCATGGCGGCGGCCAGTTCGCGGCCCGTGCGCTGGCGGAAGAGGAGCATGTCCGGCCGCCCGCGATCCGGGCCCCAGAGCTTGGCCTTGCGGATCTTGGTCAGGCCCGAGGCGAACAGGGCGTCCACTCCGGCCTGGGGCGTGCGCCGCAGGCGCAGGGAGCGGATCGAGAGCTTGCCGCCCTCGGGCGCGGCCAAGTCGCGCAGCAGGTGCAGGAACTGGTTCTCCAGCAGGTAGAAGAGCACCCGCTCCAGGGAGTCGAAGTCGAAGGCGCCCACCAGGGCCTTGATGCTCTCCTGGGCCGCCGGGAAAAAGGCGTTCAAGGCCTGGGCGAAGCTGTCCCGGGTCACGCCCACGGCGATGACCGCGCCCACGCCCGAGGCCACGGCCTGCTCCACGAGGAACTGCAGCGCCTTGGGGTCGGGCCGCTCCGGGGACTCCCCTTCCGGGGTCCCCTCGCGCGAGGCCCAAAGATGCTCCAGGTAGCGGTCCCGCAATTCGCGCATGGCCTCGTCGATGCAGGCGATGCGGGCCACGAACTCCACGTCCGCCCGCGAGAGCACGTTCTCCGGGATGAAGGCCAGCCCCTTGTTCAGGCAGGAAAGGACCACCTTGAAGGTCTTCTGCTCCTCGGGGTCCGTGACCAGGCGCTCGATGGCGCTCTGGATGCGGGTCTTCTCCACGGCCTGGGCCAGCGGGTTGAGCCGGGCCAACACGTCGTCGAAGGCGTAGCGGATGAAGAGCTGCTGCCCCTCGCGGGTCAGGGAATAGCGGTCGCCGGAGCGGATGTCCTCGAAGGCGGCCTTGACCTGCTGGGCCACGAAGCGCTCGATGAAGGCCCGCCAGAAATTCTGGTCCAGCTCCATCTGCTGGATCAGGGCGTTGTAACGGTCCAGGCCTCCGGCCCCGAAGTGCCGGAGCACGATCTCCTCGAAGTTGTCCGTGATGAGGCCCAGGGCGTAGACCACGCCCTGCAGGCACTTGATGAGCAGGGTCTCGGTGTTCTCCAGCTGGACGCGCAACTCCCCGGCCCGGACCTGGTCCGGGCCGTCCTTGCTCTTGCCGTAGTGCGTGAGCAGGACGATGAAGTTGCCGGTGAGCTTGCGGACATATTCGTAGGCCGGGTGCTCGCCGCCACGCTGGCAGATGAGATTGATGACGCTGTTCTGCTGGGTCTCCAGCAGGGGATACTCGTTGATGTTGGCCCGGTTGGCCCGGATGAACTCCAGGAGGAGCTCCCGCTCCATGACCTCGCGCAGGGAGCTGCGCTCCTTGAGCTGGTCGAGCTTGTCCACGTAGGCGGCGAGCCGCTGGCTCCGGTCCGGGGCCTGGCCGTCGTCGGGAGCCTGGGGGGCGGGAGATTGGGTTTCGGGCGCTTCGGTCGGTTCCGGCATGCATCACTCCAGGGACAAGGAAAAGAGCACTCAGTGTCAGGAAAACGAGAAGAAAGTCAAGGGGTGGGTGAAGCGTAGAACGTCTTGACGCGCTTGTCCCGCTGGGTCAGAAGGGGCCATGATCATCTGCACCCGTTGCGGCGCGGCCAACGAGGACGACGAACTCCTCTGCCAGGAATGCGGCCGCAAGCTCCAGTCAGGCCTCCACACCCCCGGCGCCGGGAAAAACGGCGAAAACCGGGGCCCGCTCAGCCCCATGCGCGTCCAGCCCGTGTCGGCCATGCTCCGGCGCCTGCTGCTCAAGGGGGCGGAGGCATGGGTCTACGCCCTGATCCTGGCCGCCGCGGGCCTCTTCGCCGCGGTCACCGGGGAATGGCGGGCCCTGGCCCCGGCCGTGGCCCTCATTGGGCTGGTGGCGTGGACCCGGAAGGTGTAGCCGGGGCAGGCTCCGGGCTGGTGGCGTTGCCGAAAGTGCCCGCGCGCAACTCGTCCTGAAGGATGGTCGGAATCGGCCGGTCCCAGAAGGCGTTCTCCTTCTCGATGGTGAGCTGCTTGGCCGTCTTCTTGCCCACGCAGCGGGCCTGGCCGCCGATGGCGCAGTCAGGCTCGCTCAGGCGGAAGACCCCGCTCATCTTGGCCGGATCATACACATAGGGGATCGTCCGCAGGATCGCGGGCGTGGTCTCCCCGCTCACGAGGATGGCGTCGGCGGTCACGCGGCAGGTGAAGCGCGTGTCCCGGGCGCCGTAGTGCACGGTGTAGAGGTAGACGCCGTCGCCGATCTTGGCCACGAAGGCCAGCTCGTTCTTCTTCTTGCACAGCAGCCGCGACAGGGCCGAGGAGCAGAGGCAGAGGTTCATGTCGTCGGGGCCGGCCTGCTGGGCCTGGGCTGGAATGGCCAGGCAGAGCGCGAGGATGAGGACGAGGATGGCGCGCATGCTCACTCCGGGATCAGAAAGGTCTGGAACCCCTCGGGGCTGTCGGTTTCGCACTGCTCGCGGCAGCCCGTGCACTGGTAGCTGCCGTCCTTGTAGTACCAGACGGCCTTGGCCGGATCGGGACAGCTGAAGCCCAGGTACACCGACTGGTCCACGCTGCCGCGGAAGCGCCGGTAGCCCTGGTCCCGGATATACTCGACAAAACGCATGGCGCCCCGCCTCAGCTCTCGAAGCTGAACTCCAGGGTGAATCCGCCGTGCTCGGTCTCGAAGGGAATGGCCATGATCGGCCCGGAGGAGATGTGGGAGATCACATGGTTGTCGCCCATGATCACCGTGGGCGTCCCGGCCTGGAAGACCATGCCCATCTCGGCCAGCCCGCTGCGGGCCTGCCCGGAGACCATATTGGTGATTTCGCCCACCGCGTCGCGCACGTCGCTGACGATGTCCGTGACCGCGTCCCCGAGCATGTTCTTGACGATGGCCACGGCGCACGACTTCTCAAAGGAAAGGGAAATGGTTCCGTTCTTGGCCCCGGTGATGCCCACCACGGCGGAGACGTCGCCCTTGGCCAGGGAGTCGCGCTTGACATAGGGCTTGCCCGCCTTGGGCGAGATCATGGCCATCATGGAGAGCACGCCCACCGTGGCGGTGACGAAAGGCTTGGCGATATTGACGGTATCCACGTTCGACAACCTACCTCATCGAAAAGAACCGGCGGGGCCGGAGAACCGATTCACCCATCCGCCTCTTGAAGCCATACAATGATTGCAACACTTTTGCCAAGTATAAAGCTCCCCGCGCACCCGGCGGCGCGGCTCATCGGCCGCTGGCGGGCGGGCTCCCGGCGCGGCTTCGTGGTCTGCGAAACGGGCTTTTCCCGTGCCGGGTTTACAAAACGGGAGGGCCCGTGTTACGGTTTCTTTACACGACAACCTAACCCCCTGTATTGCCGTCCCCTTCACCCCGTCCTTGTCGAAAAATCCTCGTTGCCCCCGAGTCCATATTTTTTTCTAAACTATGTCTAGAAAAGGCCCAGTATTTCCGGCGAATATCACTTCAAGCATCTGTTGAAAACTTTTCCTGTTTTCCAATAATCGCCGCTCATCGTCCATATAACTCTAATTCAGCCAAAGCCTTCCTTTTTTTCGGCTGCTCCCCCTGTACAAAAAATACCTCCGGGCGTATACCGGAGCCCACGTTCGCTGTGCTGTTTCGCTGTCTCGGCCGTCGGCCGATTTCTCCGCCGGAACGGGACGGAGCTTCGCGGGGTTCCCCGCCGAAAACCGTCATCGCCGCTCCGGCCCCCTCAACCGGCGCGTCTCGCGCCCCGGCTGGTCATGGAAGAACACGCCTCCATATGGAATCATCTGCGCGGTCTGCAGCGCCTTTCCCTCTGCGACTGGCCCGGCCGCTCCTGCTGCGTGATCTTCCTCGGAGGCTGCAACTTCCGCTGCCCCACCTGCCACAACTTCGAGCTGGCCTGGAACATGGAAAGCCAGCCCCTGTTCGCCCGCTCCAAACTCCTGCTCTTCCTGGCCGAGCGCAAGCGCTGGCTGGACGGGGTCACGATCACCGGCGGCGAGGCCACCTGCGCCCCGGGCCTGGGCGAACTGCTCCACGCGATCCACAAGATCGGCCTGCCCGTGAAGCTGGACAGCAACGGCATGCGCCCCGACGTCCTGGCCGAGGCCCTGGAGGCCGGACTGGCCGCGCACTGCGCCGTGGACGTGAAGGGCCCCTACGCCAAATATCCCGCCCTGAGCGGGGGCTGCGTCACCGCCGAGGCGGCGCGGACCAACCTGGAGTCCGTCTTCGCCCTGGCCGAGCGCCGTCCCGGCGCCTTCTCCTTCCGCCTGACCCGCGTGCCCGGGCTGACCGGCGACGACATCGAGACCGCAAGGGGTTACCTCCCCGCTGGACATACACTCACGCTGCAAACGTACAGAGCCCCGAGGAGAGCACATGCCCACGCAGATCATGAAGCGCGACGGCCGGTTGGAAACGTGGTCAACGGATAGGATCGCACAGGCCATCTTCAAGGCCCTGCAGGCCAGCGGGATCAAGGATCCCCTTCTCTCCAAACGGCTGGGCAAAAAGGTCGAGGGCAAGCTCGACGGCATCGAGATCCCGGAGCAGGAGTTCGTCCAGGACATGGTAGAACAGGTGCTCATGGAGTCCCGGCTCTACACCGTGGCCCGCCGCTACGTGCTCTATCGCGAGAAGCGCCGCCAGCTGCGCAACCAGCGCGAAGCCTACCTGGACATCAAGGAGATCATCGACGACTACCTGGGCAAGGCCGACTGGCGCGTGTCCGAAAACGCCAACATGACCCACTCCTTCCAGGGCCTCATGCTCCACCTCTCGGGCACGGTGCAGGCCCGCTACGCCCTGGAGAAGTATCCCGAGGAAGTGCGCCTGGCCCACGAGCACGGCTACTTCCACATCCACGATCTTTCCTTCGGCCTGGCGGGCTACTGCGCGGGCTGGAGCCTGCGCGACCTGCTCCTGGAGGGCTTCAACCTGGAGGGCCGCTCCTCGGCCGGTCCCGCGCGGCACTTCGACTCCGTCCTGGGCCAGATGGTCAACTTCCTCGGCACGCTCCAGAACGAGTGGGCCGGAGCCCAGGCCTTCAACAACGTGGACACCTATCTGGCCCCCTTCGTGCGCCACGACCAGCTCTCCTACGACGAAGTGCGCCAGGCCATGCAGAAGTTCGTCTTCAACCTGAACACCACCTCGCGCTGGGGCGGCCAGAGCCCGTTCACCAACCTCTCCTTCGACCTCGTGCCGCCCTCGCACATCGCCAAGGAGGCCGTGATCATCGGCGGCAAGCTCCAGGACTCCACCTACGGCGAGTACGCCGAGGAAATGGAGATGATCAACCGCGCCTTCCTGGAGGTCATGTTCGAGGGCGACTACAACAGCCGCATCTTCTCCTTCCCCATCCCGACCTACAACGTGACCAAGGACTTCCCCTGGGATTCGGAGATCGGCGAGCTGCTGCTCAAGCTCACGGCCAAGTACGGCGTCCCCTACTTCCAGAACTTCATCAACTCCGATCTCTCGCCCGAGGACGTGCGCTCCATGTGCTGCCGCCTCCAGATGGATCTGCGCGAGCTGCGCAAGAAGACCGGCGGCCTGTTCGGCGCGGGCGACCTCACCGGCTCCATCGGCGTGGTGACCCTGAACCTGCCCAAGCTGGCCTACCTGTCCCAGAGCGAGGAGGACTTCCTGGACCTGCTCACGGAGTACGCCGAGTTGGCCCGCAATTCCCTGGAGTACAAGCGCAAGCTCATCACGAACAACCTGGAGAACGGCATGTTCCCCTGGTCCCGGCGCTACCTCAAGAACGGGTACAAGGGACACTTCTCCACCATCGGCATCCTGGGCGGCCACGAGGCCTGCCTGAACCTCCTGGGCAAGGGCATCGAAACCGAGACGGGCATCCGGTTCATGCGCCGCACCCTGAACCACCTGCGCGACCTCACCTCGCGCTTCCAGGAGGAGACCGGCAACCTCTACAACCTGGAGGCCACGCCCGCCGAGGGAACGAGCTACCGCCTGGCCAAGATCGACAAGAGCCTCTATTCCGAGATCCAGGCCGAGGGCAACGGCACGCCCTACTACACGAACTCCACGGCCCTGCCCGTGCACCTCTGCGACGACGTGATCATGGCCCTGGAGCACCAGAACCAGCTCCAGCCCCTGTACACCGGCGGCACGGTCTTCCACACCTTCCTGGGCGAGTCCGCCACGGACCTGGAGTCCCTCAAGCAGTTCATCATCAAGGCCTTCAGCATGACCAAGATTCCCTACCTGTCCATCACGCCGACCTTCTCCATCTGCAAGGAGCACGGGTATCTGCGCGGCGAACAGGAGGCCTGCCCGGAGTGCGGCGCGGAGACCGAGATCTACACCCGCATCGTGGGCTACTACCGCCCCGTGTCCCGCTGGAACAAGGGCAAGCAGGCCGAGTACCAGGACCGAGTGACCTTCCACGGGGTCTGCTAGGCTCGGAACGCCCTTCCCCGCCATGCGAAAGGCCGGCTGAAAAGCCAGCCTTTTTTTCAACCGATCGTTCCGCGAGAAAAATGGGGGGAGGATTCTAGGAGCCGGAAAGATTCACGGAGCGGCAAAAATCGCCGATGGCCCGGGTGAGCTCGTCTGGGCGCTCGAACATGAGAAAGTGCCCCACCCCGTCCCACTGAACGTACGTAAGCCCGGAACAGAAGCGGCGCAGATAGGCCTCGTTGTCCGGGGTGACCACGGACATGGCCGCATAGACCGCCAGGGACGGCACGGCCAGGGGCTTGGTGAACTCGCCCTCCAGCAGGAAGTGCCGCAAAGCGCTTTCCGAAACCTGGGGGCTGGTGCCCCAGACCGTCCAGAGAACCCACCGCTTGAGCGTCTCGGGCGTGCCCGGCGCGTACATGTCCTTCAGGAAGCCCGCGCCGAAGGCCCGCCAGTCGCGGGTCACGGCCGGATCGTCCAGCATCTTGAGAAACCCGGCCACGGGCTCGCGGTCCTCGGGCATGCGGACGAAGGCCCCGTCCACGTTGACCAGCCCGGCCACGGCTTCTGGATGGGCCAGGGCATAGCGATAGGCCACCATGAGCCCCATGCTGTGGCCCGCCAGAACCACACGCCGGACCCCGCTGTCCCGCACCACCGCGTCCACGGCCCGGGCCAGGGTTTCCAGGTCGTACCCGCGTTCGATGGCGCTGCTGCGGCCATGCCCCGGCAGGTCCAGGGCCAGGGTCCGCCACGTCCGAGCCAGACCCGGGATCTGCATGGCCCATACGCCGTGCTCGCAGGACCAGCCGTGGATCAGGACGATGGCGTTTTGGCCCGCGCCGCGATCCTCGTAGAACACCGGCTGCCCGTCGGAGCGGCAGAACCGGCCCCGGGCCTCGGCCGAGGCGGTCAGGCAGAGAACCCCGGCCAGGACCAGAAGCGCGGCGAAGCAGGCCTTCCGGCTCACGGCATCATGGGCGCCAGGTCCAGGCCCGTGTTCACGGGCAGGCCGAGCATGAGGTTGGCGTTGGCCACGGCCTGTCCCGAAGCGCCCCGGCAGAGGTTGTCGATGGCCGAGATGATGATCAGCCGCCCGGTGCGCGGGTCCACCACCAGGCCCAGGTCGCAGTACATGGTGCCGCGCACCCAGCGCGTCTCCGGCAGGGTGCCCGCCGGGAAGAGCCGGACCCAGGGCTTGTCGCCGCAGAAGTCCTCATAGGCCGCGCGCACCGTGTCCGCGTCCGCGCCGGGCTTGAGCCGGGTATAGATGGTGGCCAGGATGCCCCGGTCGATGGGCAGGATATGCGTGTTGAAGGACACGGTGATGTCCGAACCGGCGAGCCGGGAGACTTCCTGCTCGATCTCCGGGGTGTGCCGGTGCGTGGGCAGGCCGTAGGCCCGGAAGCTGTCGTGGGTCTCGCAGAAGAGCGTGGCCACCGCGGCCTTGCGGCCCGCGCCCGAGGCCCCGGACTTGGCGTCGATGACGATGTCGCCCGTCTCCACCAGCCCGGCGGAGAGCGCCGGGGCCAGGCCCAGGATGGAGGCCGTGGGATAGCAGCCCGGGTTGGCCACCAAGCGGGCGCGGCGCACCTCCTCGGCGTACAGCTCCACCAGCCCGTAGACCGCTTCGGACAAAAGCGCCTCGCGGGTGTGGCCGGTCTTGTACCAGGCCTCGTACACGGCCTTGTCGCGCAGCCGGAAGTCGGCCGAAAGGTCCACCACCTTGAGACCGGCGCGGATCAGGGCGTCGGCCGTCTCCATGGCCGCCTTGTGCGGCACGGCCAGAAAGCAGAGTTCGCAGGCCTTGGCCAGGTCCGCCGGGTCCGGCTCGCTGACGATCAGACCGCCCAGGCCCGTGCCGCGCAGGAAGGGATACAGGGCCTCCAGGGGCTGCCCGGCCTCGGAGCGCGAGGTGGCCCGGACCAGCTCCATCGAGGGATGGGAGGCCAGGATGCGCGCCAGTTCCATGCCCGTGTAGCCGGTGACGCCCACCAGACCAACGCGGATTTTCGCGGCCATGCTACTTCACCTTGTTCACGTACTGCATGCGCAGGTTGTAGAGCAGCCCGCAGAGAAGCTTCTTCTCGTCGGGGTCCAGGCCCTTCTCGGTCTTGGCCTGGAGCATGGCCAGGATGTCGATGGTCTGCTTGGCCAGATGGGGCCGGAACTGGGTCTCGCCCGAGTCCGGGTCGGGCTCCTCGCCCAGGTGCATGAGGGCCTGGGAGCTCAAGGAGAGCACAAAGGTGGAGAACGTGATGTCCGGCAGCGGCATGCCCTCCATGTAGGACTCGCCGCATCCGCAGGTCTTGTCGTCGGCCATGGGAAACCTCCTCTCTCGTGGCCGGAATCCTATCCCAGCCGGGGAAGAGGCACAAGGCCCGGAAGCCGCGCTCGGCGCGGAAGGCGGGGGAGCCGGGGCCGGACGCCCCGGCTAGAGCACGTCCTGCTCGACGCCCGCCTCCTTGGCGGCCTGGATCACGTCGCGCAGGAGCTTGAGGTTCTCCCGGGCCTCCTGGGGATCCAGGACGCGCAGGGCGAATCCGGCGTGGATGATGAGGTAGTCGCCGAGACTGGGCTCGGACTCCAGAAGCATGAGCGAGGCCTGGACCGTGGTCTGGCCCTCGCCCACGCGGCAGGTGGCGACGCCGTCGTTGATCTCCATGATTTCAGCGGGAACAGCCAGACACATGGGCCCTCCTAGGCGGCCGAAGGGGTGTGGGAGCCCCCGGCCTGTTCGATCTCCCGGAGCACTACCTGTGCCATGTCCTCGACGCGTTTGGCAAGGGTGGGCGAGAGCTCCACGGCCATGGACTGGTAGTCCTCGGGCTCAATGCCGACCACCACGGCGTCCGGGCGGTTGCCCACCAGTCCGCAGTAGATGAGCGTGTCCACGAGGTCGGTCTGGTGCATGGAATCCTTGAAGGCCAGGGACTTGCGCAGATCCTCGCCGGTGAGGCGGTAGATCGCGCCCGGTGGATCGCCGCCGAGCACCGCGTCCACGACGATGAGGAAGTCGGACTCCAGGATGGGGCCCATGAGCCGGGTGCCCAAGGTGCCGCCGTCCATGAGGGTGACGTTTTCTGAAAAGGAGTAGCGCTCCTGGAGGTGCTCCACGACGCGCACGCCCACGCCTTCGTCGGTGTAGAGGATGTTGCCCACGCCGAGCACGAGGATGCGTTTGGGGGAATCGGACATCGCGACCTTCTGAAAAAGGGCGGGAACCCGGAGAATCCGGGTTCCCGCCGTTGTTGCGTCAATCCGCCCTGATTACAGGACGCGGAACTTGCTCACTTCGCCGGTCTTGGCGTCGATCACGTGCACGCCGCAGGCGATGCAGGGGTCGAAGGCGTGCACCGTGCGGATGATCTCCACGGGGCGCTTGGGATCGGCCACGGGCGTGTTCATGAGCGCCTGCTCGACCGGGCCCATGACGTCCTTGTCGTCGCGGGGACCGAGGTTCCAGGTGGAGGGCACGACGAGCTGGAAGTTCTCGATCTTGCCCTTCTTGATCTTGATCCAGTGGGACAGGTGGCCGCGGGGGGCGGCGACGAAGCCGACGCCCTCGGCCTCCTTGGGCATCTTCCACTCGGTGTAGAGCTTGGTGTCGCCCTTCTTCACGTTGGCCATGAGCTGATCCAGGATGCCCTGGGTCTTCTGGGCGATGGCGAAGCACTCAACGCCGCGGGCGGCGGTGCGGCCCAGGGTCGAGAAGAGCGCCGAGGCGGGCACGCCGAGCTTGGAGAGCACCAGGTCCACGCCGGCCTTGAACTCGGGCACGCCCTTGGCGTAGGCCACCAGGACCTGGGCCAGCGGGCCCACTTCCATGGGCTTGCCGTCGTAGCGGGGCGCCTTCATCCAGGAGTAGCGCTCCTTGTCGTTCAGGCTGGTGTACTGGGGATCGGTGACGCCCTTGGAGGGATGCAGGACCGAATTGCCCTTGTACCAGCTGTGCTTGATGGCCTCGGTGATCTTCGTGCCGTCCATCTTGTCGATCTTGGTCAGGTCGGCGTTGTGGATCACGCCCGGGGGCATCCAGTTGCTGTCGAGGTTGCCCTCGACATCCGCGAAGTCACCGCAAGACAGGTAGTTCTTGCAGCCGGCGCCGATGCCCGCCCAGTCCTTGTAGAAGCCGGCCACGGCGATCAGGTCGGGGATGTAGACCTGCTCGATGAAGGCCTTCACTTCCTTGTACAGGGCCGCGAACTCGGCGAAGCGCTCGGGCTTGAGGCCTTCGTAGTTCGTGACGCCGCCCACCACGGTGAACTGGGTGTGGGGGTTCTTGGCGCCGTAGACGGCCATGGCGCGGGCGGCCTTGACCTGGAGGTGCAGGGCCTCGAGGTAGTGGGCCGTGGCGATGAGGTCGACCTCGGCGGGCAGGTAGTAAGCCGGATGTCCGCCCAGGAAGTAGGCGTTGGTGAAGATGCCGAGCTGGCCGCTCTTGACCAGGGCGGCGACCTTGTCCTGGACCGCCTTCAGGCCCTCGGCCGTGGTCGGACGGGGCGAGATGCTGTTGGCGATCTTGGCGGCCTTGACCGGATCGGCCTTCAGGGCGTTGGCCACGTTGACCCAGTCCAGGGCGTGCAGATGATAGAAGTGGACGATGTGGTCATGCATGTACTGGGCGGCGAGCACAAGGTTGCGCATGAGCCGGGCGTTGTCCGGGATCTTCACCTTCACGGCGTTGTCCACGCAGCGGGTGGAGGCCAGGGCGTGGACGTACGTGCACACGCCGCAGGAGCGCTGGGTGAAGTGCTGGGCGTCGCGGGGGTCGCGGCCCTTGAGGATGATCTCCAGACCGCGGAACAGCTGGGAGCTGCTGCGCACGTCCTTGACCACGCCGTTCTCCACCTGCACCTCGATGCGCAGGTGACCTTCAATACGAGTTACCGGGTCGACCACGACGGGCCCGGTGTAATTGCTCTTGGGCGTCGCCATGACCGGGGCGGTTTTGGCTTTGCAACCGGACATATTGTCTCCTCCTTAAAGAGTCTGTGCGTCTGCTCTGTTGAATGCCGTTGACAAATGCCCGCTTACTTCTCGACGTAGAAGGGGCTCATCTCGTCCCAGAAGTTCGGCTCGGAGCAGCCGATGCAGGGGTGGCCGGCTTCCACGGGCCAGTTCGTCTGGTTGAACTTCACCGTGGGGCAGTTGTTGTAGGTGTAGGGGCCCTTGCAGCCGACCTTATACAGGCAGTAGCCCTTCTTGGCTCCTTCGTCGCCGAAGGACTTCGCGAACTGGTCGTTCTCGAAGTACTTGAGGCGGGGACACTTGTCGTGAATGGAGTCGCCGAAGAACATGAGCGGACGGTTGTAGTCGTCGAGCTCGATCTTCTTGCCCTGGAGGTAGGCCACGATGGTGCCGACCAGGTTGTAGGGGTTCGGCGGGCAGCCGGCGATGTTGATGGCGTTCACGCCCTGGGCCTTGAGCGCGTCGTTCACGCCCTTGGCGTCGGTCGGGTTCGGAGCCGCGGCCTGGACGCCGCCGAAGGTGGCGCAGGTGCCGTAGGCGATGACGGCCTTGGCCTTGGCGGCCACTTCGCGGTTGATCTCCAGCATGGTGCGGCCCGCGACCTTGCCGGCCTCGCCGCCGTTCTTCGTGGGCAGCGCGCCCTCGATCACGCAGACAAAGCCCTCGGGGGCGGAAATGGCCTGGTGCAGGGCCTCCTCGGCCTTCTCACCGGCGGCGGCCATGATGGTCTCCTGGTAGTCCAGGGAGATCACGTCCAGGATCAGCTCGTCGATGTAAGGCTGGACGGTGCGCAGGATGGACTCGGAGCAGCCCGTGCACTCGGCGTTGTGCAGCCAGACCACGGACGGACGGCGTTTGGCCGTCAGGGCCTCGGCGACCTTCGGAGCGAAAGCCGGGCCCATGCCCATGACAGCGGCCACGGTGCCGCAGAATTTCATGAACTCACGGCGCGAGACGCCGCGATTCTGCAGCCGTTCCTCGGCCCCGTCCCTGCCATGACCTACGTAAAATTTCATAGAACACCTCCGTAAAAGAATGAAAGAAGATTGAAGACGCTGGAAACGTCGATACTCCTCAAGGGGCGCACCGGGCCGTGAGAGCGCCCTCACGCACCCCCTTGCAGGCAGCGTAACACGAATTTTGGTTTCGTGCTATTTCTGTCATATTTTCAGATACTTATGAAAGAGAACAGATGGATGCAGAAAGCACCGTGAACATACCTGACATTTCACATAAAATCAACCGGGGAAAATAAAAAAAAGCCAAGAAGCGGGTGCTCCACCCTGAATACGGTTCGGAACCCTTGGCCGGCAGTCATCGGATCGTCACAAAAGATGCCCAACACCTTTCCTGACGGGCGATTATCTTATAATAATGAGACCCGGAGGATGGCCATGACCGATCCGAGCGACCCGCGCCGCGCCACCCGGCAGACATACCTGCTCGACTTCGCCGAGGGCGGCCCCCTGCGCCTGGACCTGCCCGTTCCCGAGGGGCCGGTGGACCTGCTGGACATGCTGCCGCCCATCCGGCTCATGGCGGACGCGGTCTTCGCCCGGGGGACCGAGACCGCGACCCGCGACGGCCGGACCATCTCCTGCGGACCCGGCTGCGAAGCCTGCTGCAACCAGCTCGTACCCGTGAGCCGGGAGGAGGGGCTGGCCCTGGCCCGGTCGGTGCGCGCCCTGCCCGGACCGCGTCGCCGCGAGGTCACGGACCGCTTCCGACGCACCGTGGCCGCGCTGGAGGAGGCCGGGCTGCTCGACCGCCTCGCGCGGGACTTCACCGAACGCATCCACGAGCACGGCGTCCTGTCCCGCCTGCAGCGGGACTACTGGGCCCTGGCCCTGCCCTGCCCCTTCCTGGAAAACGGCTCCTGCTCGATCCACCCCGCGCGGCCGGTCATCTGCCGCCAGTATTCCGTGACCTCGGCCCCGGCGCTCTGCGCCCGGCCCTTCGAGCCGGGCGTGCGCCTGGAGGAGGTGCGCCAGCCCATGGACCTGGCCGGAGCCCTGGCGGCCTTCGACGGGGCCCGCGCCCGGCCCACCCGCGCCCTGCCCCTGTCCCTCTGCCTGCTCCTGGAAAAAACGAACGAGGCCGGGCCCCTTCCACAGGTGCCCGGCCCCGAGATGCTCTCCAGGTTCCTGGAGCTGGCCTCGCGCTTCACCGACCGCTGAATCAGGTCACGGTGCAGGAGGCGCAGATCTTCAGGTTGCGGAAGTTCCCGGCCTGATACTGGCGGATGAGCTCCAAGAAGCGCGGCGAGTTCCAGATTTCATAAAGGGACTGCTCACCCACGTTGCCGAGGACCACGGTGCGCTCCCAGTCGTGGCAGCAGATGATCACGTCGCCGTTGTAGAGCACATAGGCCTGCTTGAGGAACAGGTCGCAGTTGCGGCGCAGCTTCGGCGCGACGGTGCCCAGGTGCGAGATGTCCTGGCCCGAACGGTTGTCCACCTGATGGATCTTGAAGCGCACGTTCCGATCGGCCCAATACTTCTTGGCGTACTCCAGCTCGTTTTCCACGATGGTGGTCTTGAGCGTGGTGATGGTCAGCTTGGGCAGGTCCTTCTTCTTGCGCGACCTGATCTCCAGGAACTTGTCGATGTTCCCGAGAACCTTGGAGAGGGACAGCCCCATGCTCTGTTTGTAGGTTTCCTCGGAATAGCCCTGCACGCTGATCCACAGGTGCCGCAGGCCCGCGTCGACGAGCCCCTCGCTCATGCCCTCGCTGAGCAGCGCGCCGTTGCTGTTGATCTTCGTCTTGGTGACGAACTTCCGGCGCTTGTTGATGTAGGCGATCTTGTCGGGCATATTCGGGTCCAGCAGCGGCTCGTTCATGAGGTACGGGCTGATGCGGCCGATCCAGTGGCCGCCGCACTCGTCCACGAGCTTGCGGAACAGGGCCTCGTCCATGCGGCCTTGGGGCTGGCTGCCCTTGGTGTGATGCCAGCCGCAGAACACGCAGTCCGCGTTGCAGCGGCTGTCGGTCTGAATCTGGATGGCCCGGGGGAAGCGCGGCCTGGGAAGCTGCCGGTGCTTGCGCCAGCGCACGAACTTGCGCCAGAGCGTGTCCTCGGGGCCGGGCATGTAGTATTCCATGTGTCCTCCGCGACCCGCCGAAACGGGCCGCGCACGTTGTAAAACCCGCCCCCGGGCGTGTCAACCGGCGGAAAAATCCCGCCCTGCGAGGTCGGACATGAGCGCCATCGTGGAACTCTCCATCTTTCCCATGGACAAGACCGGCGGCAGCCTGTCGCCCTATGTGGCCCGCATCCTTTCCGTCATCGAGGCCTCCGGCCTGCCCCATCGGCTCAACCCCATGGGCACCTGCGTGGAGGGCGACTGGGACCAGGTCATGGCCGTGGTCTCGGCCTGCATGAAGGAACTCCAGAAGGACTCGGAGCGAGTCTACCTGACCTTCAAGGCCGACTGGAAGCGCGGCGACACCCCGCGCATGGAGGCCAAGGTCGCCTCGGTGGAGGAGAAGCTCGGAGGCGGACAATGAAGAAGGTCCTCTGCCTGCTGGGCAGCCCCCGCAAGAAGGGCAACAGCGCGGACATGGCCCGGGTCTTTTGCGACGCCGCGCGCCAGGCCGGAGCCGAGGTGGAGAGCGTGCATCTCAACGGCCTGGAGGCCCGGGGCTGCCAGGCCTGCTATGGCTGCAAACGCAATTCCGAGACCTGCGTGCTGGAGGACGGGCTGACCCCGGTGCTGGAATCGGTCCGGGCCTGCGACGTGCTCGTCCTGGCCACGCCGGTCTATTTCGGCGAGGTCTCGGCCCAGCTCAAGACCTTCATCGACCGGACCTTCTCCTTCCTCACCCCGGAGTACGCCCGCGACAAGACGAAGCGCTCCCGCCTGGCCCCGGGCAAGACCCTGGTCTTCCTCATCGCCCAGGGGCATCCCAGGGAAGACCTCTTCGCGGACATCTACCCCCGCTATCAATACTTCTTCACCTGGTTCGGCTTCGCCGCCACCCACCTCGTGCGGGCCTGCGGCGTCTACGATCCCGGCGACGCCCTGGCGAAGCCGGGCCTGGCGGAGGAAATCGCCGCCCTGGGCCGCCGGGTCGCCGCCGGGGCCTGACCCCTCCCCGGCACCACATTTGCATCGTGCCCCGGCGATCCCGCCGCCGGACGTTTTTTCCGTGTCCAAAGCCACGCGGCGGCGAGCCATGGGGGGCTCAACATGTCCGACAAATCATGCAACAGATCGAACGCGCTGGAAAAAAGCATGGCCCTGCGGCGGCTCAACCAGCAGGTCAACGCCATCGAGTGCGCCAATAATCTGCCGATCTGCCTCTCGCGCCCCCTCAATCTCGGACTGGACATCTCCAGCGCCTGCAACATCAAGTGCATCTTCTGCCTGGCCGAGAGCGGGCGCAAGCTCAGCTCCGACGCGGACGCCTTCCGCGCCCCGGAATGGCTGGACCACTTCGACGAGCTGCTGCCCTACATCAACATGGGCATCTTCTCCTCCTTCGAGGCCTTGCTCAATCCCGGCATCGAGCAGTTCGTGCGCAAGATGCGCGCCCACTGCACGCCGTTCCAGGTCTTCACCAACGGCAACGCCCTGACCCCGGAGATGTCGGAATTCCTCCTGGCCAACGGCCTGCAATCGGTCTGGTGCTCCTTTCACGGGGCCGAACGCGCGACCTACGAGGGCATCATGCGCGGCTCGGACTACGAGCGGGTGCTGAGCAACCTCATGCACCTCAAGCTCCTGGCCCGGCGCATCAACCCCGGCTTCCGGCTCACCCTGGTCTTCTGCGCCATGGGCCGAACCATCCAGGAGCTGCCGCGCTACGTGGACCTGGCCCACCGAGTGGGGGCCAAGGAAATCCAGGTGAACTACCTGCTCGTGACCACGGCCGCCCACCAGCTGGACGACGAGGCCGTGATCTTCCACCGCGACCGCTACGACCACTTCGTGCTGCACGCCAAGCTCAAGGCCGCCAAGCTGGGCATCCTGCTCAACCACCAGCCCACCTTCTTCGACTGGCGGCCGACCGACTCCGACGGGCCGTGCGCGCGGCCGTGGCAGCACATGAACGTGTCCAAGGACGGGGTGGTCACGGTCTGTTGCGGCGGGGCCTCGGGCATCGGCAACCTCTTCACCGACGGCTTCCACAAAGTCTGGAACGGCAAGGCCATGCAGGCCTTCCGCCGCCGCGTGAACTCCGGCAACCCTCCGGCCGCCTGCCGGACCTGCACCCGGGGCCGGGAAAACCCCCTCGACGTACGCAGCCACCTGACCTACCTGCGCGGCCTGAACGACGAGCAGGTCCAGGCCCGGCTCGAAGAGCTCGGCCTGGGCGCGGCCTCGGCCCTGGCCGCCGCCGGGTGATCCGGGGCTCCGGCCTCCACGGCGGGGAGTCCTCTCCCCGAGGCGTTGGAACTGCATGAAGGGGTACGGGCCTGAAGCCGCCCCCCAGCTCACCGCGAACGGAAACCGGCGCGCATGCGGCCAAGAAACGGCAATATTTCATCGAATCACTCCCCCGCCCTCTTTTGGCGGCCCGGCACCTCACGGCGATGCGCTCACTCTTTGCATCATGAAAATCTTATGCTAATCGATGGGTAACGGATGGTTCCACCGCCCATGAAAAGAATCGGTTTCCTCCCGTTGCTCCTTCTGCTCACGCTCGCCGCGCTCACGGCCTGCGCCCATCGCAGCGTGGTCCATCTCGACCGCCAGCCCTGGCGCATGGACTCCCCGCAGACCATCAAGATGGCCTTCCTGCGCTTCGACTACCAAACCGTGGAGATCGACGGGAAATACGGCGTCAAGGGCAAGGCGGCCCCGGTCATGGACCGGGTGCCCGAGTGGGCCCGCTGGATCGACGAGATGCGGCTCACGGCCTATCTCTCCGACGAATACGGCGAGGTGCTCATGGAGAGCGAGCAGCCGTTCCTGCCCGGCCCCTTCCAGCCCAACGCCGTGTTCCATTTCGACTTCCTGATGGACGAGGCGGCGGTGAAGAAGGGCCCGGTCTTCGTCTCCTTCGGCTACCGCATGCTCCTCTCCGAATCCCGCGACAAGCCCAAGAACGCCAAACATCCGTTCTTCGCCAGCGAAGGCGCGGTGACGAGGTAGGCCATGTCCAGCCTCCCGCTCATGCGACGGGTTTCCAAGGGCTTTCTGGTCAAGACCTTCCTCAAGCACAACATCGTCTTCGTCGAGGGCAGCCGGGGCGACCAAGCCTACATCCTCATGGAGGGCGAGGTGGAGATCTCGGGCTCGGTGGACGGCCGCAAGAAGGTCTTCGCCGTGCTCAAGCCGCCGTCGATCTTCGGCGAGATGGCGCTCTTCCTGGACGACCAGACCCGCACCGCCACGGCCATGACCCTGGAGGACACCAAGCTCGTCATCATCACCCGCGACGACCTGGACGAGTATTTCTCCAAGGCCCCGCAGGTCATCTCCTCCATCCTCCAAGTGCTCGTCAGCCGCCTCAAGGCCACCACGAAAAAGGCCCTCAAGGTGCCCAACGTGCCGCTGGGCATCTGCCGGGTGCTGAACCTCTTCGTGCTCAACGGCCAGGCCGAGATCGGCTACGACGCGGCCGTGCGCACCCTGGCCGACACCTTCGTGACCTCTCCGGCGGCCGTGGAGGGCTACCTGGGCCACCTGGCCGAGCAGGGCCACCTGAGCATCGGCGCGCCGGACCACGACGTGGCCAAGCGCGTCATCCGCATCCTGGACCCGGATTTCCTCGAAAAGGTCATGACCAAGAAGGACTGAGGGTCTACAGGGCCACCAGCTCCACCCGGCCCCAGGCCGCCACCTGCCCCCCCATCTGGGCGAAGACCCCGAGCACCCCGGCCGGAGCCAGTTCCCGCGCGCCCGCCAGCACGGCCTCCAGGTCCCGGGCCGTCTTGAGCCGGTTGCAGAGCGCCGTGGCCGCGGCGTCGGCCAGGGCCCCGGAGTCGGCCCGCACCGTGACGAGGTCGCCGCGGCCCAGACTCAGGGAATGGCCGATGCGGCCCGAGGAGGAGCACAGGCTGGTGGGAAATTCCCCGGCCGGGATGCGCAGCCCGAGCCGCGTCCCGGACTCGGGCTCGGCCAGCAGGCCCACCACCCGCTCCCGCGTGGAGCAGAGAAAGATGTCTCCGCCGTTTTCCACGATGATGTCCGGGCTCTCGGACACGAAGCGCTCGCAGACCATCTGGGCCACAGTCCCGGCCACGGCGGCCATGGGCCCCACGTCGCAGGCCCGGGCCGCCTCGTACATGCGCCGGGCGATCTCCGGGGCTCCGGCCGGAGCCGGCAGGGGCGTCAGGCTCGGCAGGAAGTCCCGCCGCAGGAGGATGTGGCTCTTCAGTTCCCCGCGCAGGCCGCGTAGGAAGTCGGCGATCCCGGCCGAGAGGTCGCGTCGGGCCACCACGAAGAGGTCGGACTCCTCGATGACCACCTGGAAGGCCCGCTCTCCCGCGTCCGGGGCCACGGACTCGCGGTAGTCCCGGCCGACCCGCGTGTAGTCCTTCACCCTAGAATCCCAGGTCCTGGTTCACCAGGATGACCTTGATCCGGCCCTTGGGGAAGGACTTTTCGGTGATCGTCCAGACGTTGCAGATCCGGTCCGGGCTGTTGCAGTCCATGCAGCGGGAGGTCTTCACGCAGGGCGTCTTCTTGGCCAGCCGGGAGGCGTTCACCGGCGCGGCGTAGTCCTTGATCCGGCGCATGGCCGCCGGGAGGTCCGCCGCGAGCTTGTTGCGCCCCAAGACCACGAGCACGTTGCGGGGGCCGAAGGCCAGGGCCGCCACCCGGTTGCCGATCATGTCCAGGTTCACCAGCTGCCCGGCCTCGGTGAGGGCGTTCGTGCCGGTGACGAAGAGGTCGCAGGTCAGGGCCCGGCGGCGCAGCTCCAGCTTGTCCGGCTCGGAGAGGGTCTTGTCGAAGACGTCCAGCACGTCGCAGCCGGGCACGTCCTTGAGGGCCTGATAGAGGCCGCTGGACACCACGCTGGTGGAGCCGCCGAAGCTGACGGTCCGGGGCGAGAGCGCGGGCAGGATCTCGGACAGGGCGATGCGCCGCACGTCCTCCTCGCCCTCCGCGCGGAAAACGTCGAAACCGTTGTCCTCCAAGGCTTCGCTCACGTCGTCCAGACGCCGGGACCAGTATTTGTCGATGGGTTCGCGCATGTCCGTCTCCTTCAGATGCGTTCCAGGCGGGACAGCCATTCTCCGTCCAGGAGCCCTTCCCGTTCCAGGCTCCAGCGCAGGAAGGCCAGCACGTTCGCGGCCGCCGCGTCCCGGCCCCGGGCCGCCTCAACCCGGGCCAGCTCGAGGTAGGCCTCGGGCGTGGCGCCCAGGGCCAGGGCCTTGCGCACGCAGGCCAGGGCCTCCTCCGGCCGTCCCTGGCCGCGCAGGGCCGCGGCCAGGGCCAAGCGCAGGGCCGTGTTTTCAGGATGATGGAAAAGTGAAATCCGCAGGGTTTCCTCGGCCGCGTCCGCATCGCCCCGGGAAGCCTGGGTCCGGGCCAGCTCCAGGGCCTCGTGGGCCGGGAGCTGGGCCCAGCGGTCGGCCAGGTCCGCCGCCGCCCGGGCGTCGTCCTGACGCCCGAGAAAACGCAGGCGCGGCAGGAAGCGCAGGGCCGAATCGTCCTCCTCGCAGACCCAGGCGGCCTGCCGGTCGAACTCCTCGAAGACGTAACCGTCCCTGCCCCGGATGGGATGGGCCATGCCGCGCGCGATCTTGGCCTCGAAATCCTCGCGGGACCGGAAATAATAGTGGTTCACGCGCACCCGCTCGATGCTGTGCGGGGCGTAGGGCCCGAACGTCGGCAGCAGGCGCTCGGTGACGCAGTGCCGCCCGTCGCGGAAGGCGAAATGGTGCACCGAGAGCGGCCCGGCCGCGCACTCCGGCCGCACGAGGCTCTTCACGTGCCGGTTCACCGACGCGGCCAGCGGAGGGCGCAGGCGGTAGTTCTCGATCTGGAAGCCCGGGGGCCGGGACTCGTGGCCGCCGGAGCCGTAGAGCACCCAGTTCACGGCCAGGCCGCCGACGTCCTCGAAATCCAGGAGCAGGGAGCGCAGGTCGCGGTCCACGGCGAAAAGGAACTCGTCGGCGTCCAGAAAGGCCAGCCAGCGGAACGCGTCCCCGAACTCGGCCAGACAGTGGCGGTAGGCGTCCATCTGGCGGAAGGCCCCGGGCCAGTCGAGCACCCGGATCAGCCCGGCCTGGACGTAGGGGGCCAAGGTTTCGGCCACGGGCTCGGCGGAACCGTTGTCATAGAGAACGAAGCGTTCGATCCCCGCCAGGAGATGGAAATCCACCCATTCCCGGAGGTGGGGCGTCTCGTCCTTGAGGATGGCCGCAAGACCCAGGTGCTTGACGCGAGGCCCGCTCATGGGCATGGAAGGTAGCAGAGAACACGGGCGGCGGGAAGCATCGGGCGGGATGCGCCCCGGGCGGGCCGACGGTCCTTGACGGCGACGCGATCAAGGGCTATATGGCTTTGTTCAGCCTTGTTCACTATAACAAAATTCATCTCACGAGGAGCACCCATATGTCCAAGAGAACCTACCAGCCGAGCAAGACCAGAAGGAAGCGGACCCACGGCTTCCTCGTCCGGTCCCGCACCAAGAACGGCCGCGCCATCCTGCGCCGCCGCCGCCAGAAGGGGCGCCAGAGATTAGCCGCCTGACCTGGCCGAGGGAACGCCGCCTCCGCAAGAGTCCCGAATTTTCCCGCTGTTTCGGACAGGGACGGAAATTCTCCTCCAAGAGTTTTCTTCTGTTCGTCTCCGCGCGGCCCGACGGGCCCGGGCAGTTCCGCCTGGGCATGGCCGTGAGCCGGAAGGTGGGACGCGCGGTGGTCCGCAACCGCATCAAGAGGGTGGTGCGAGAGTTTTTCCGGCTCCATCAGGATCGAATCTCCGGGCCAGTGGACATCGTCCTCGTGCCCAAGAGATCGCTTGACCCGGATCGGCTGACACTTGCCGTCGCCACCCTGGAACTGGCCCCGCTTCTGACCCGCCTGGCGGGAAACGGCGGACGCGGGCCGGACCGGGAGAACAAGGCATGCGCTCCATAGTCCTGGGGCTCATCTGGATCTATCAGAAGTTCCTTTCTCCGCTCCTGCCTCCCGCATGCAGGTTCATTCCGTCGTGTTCGGAATACGCCCGACAGGCCGTCCAGGTCCACGGCGCATTCAAGGGCTCCATCCTGGCCGTCTGGCGCGTTCTTCGCTGCCAGCCCTGGTGCGCCGGGGGCTTCGACCCCGTCCCTCCGCGCTTCATTCAAGCATTCCGCAACAGTAAAGCGAGCTGACCCATGGACAACAAACGCGTCATCATCGCCCTGGTCCTCTCCTTCGCCGTGCTCTTCGGCTGGCAGTACATGTTCCCGCCGCCGAAGACGGCCCCGGCCCCGGCGGCCGAGCAGCAGGCCCCCGCCCCGGCCCCGGCTCCGGCCCCCCTGGCCCCGGCCGCACCGGTGGCCGACTACGCCCCGGTCCCGGGCCACTCCGTGACCGTGAAGACCCCGCTCTACACCGCCGTGCTGAACTCCGCCGGCGGCGTGCTCGAACGCTTCTCCCTGGAGCGCTTCAAGGAGACCATCCAGCGCGATTCCCGCACAGTGGACATGATCGGCGACGCCCGCGTGAAGGCCCCCCTGGGCCTCATCCTGGGCGGCGTGCCCACCTGGCACATGGGCCAGTGGGGTGCTCCGGCCGGAGACCTGGCCCTGGCCGACGGCGAGACCAAAACCTTGACCTTCGTGGGCGACTCCGCCGGATTCCGCATCGAGCGCAAGCTGACCTTCCAGGCCGGCAGCTATCTCGTGCGCGAGGAGCTGACCCTGACCAACCTCGGCTCGGCCCAGGCCCAGACGAGGCTGAGCTTCACCGCGGCCAGCAACACCCTTTCCGGCGCGAGCGACAGCTACAACCCCACGCGGATCGAGTATCTCTTCAATAAAAAAAGCATGACCGAGAAGGAGAAGGGCGACCTGGAGAAGGGCGTGTCCGACTCCGGTCCGCTTGACTGGGCCTCCATCAACAGCAACTATTTCATCTTCGCCCTTCTGCCCCAGGCCGAGCAGGCCACGCTCAAGGCCGCGCTCCAGGACGGCGTGTACCGCCTGGCCGTGGACCAGGACCTCCAGGTGGACGCCGGCGCGGCCAAGACGCTGCACTGCTCCTACTACCTGGGCCCCATGGATCGGGGCATCCTTTCGGCCATGCCCGCGGGCCTGGGCTCGGCCGTGAACTTCGGCTGGTTCCATCTGCTGGCCGTGCCCCTGCTCTGGATTCTCGACTGGTTCTATCAGTTCGTTCACAACTACGGTCTGGCGATCATCCTCCTGACCGTGCTCATCAAGATCATCTTCTGGCCCCTGTCCCAGAAGAGTTACAAGTCCATGGAGCAGATGAAGAAGCTCCAGCCCATGATCCAGAAGCTCCGGGAGAAGTACGGGGACGACAAGCAGCGCCTGAACCAGGAGATCATGCACCTGCACAAGACCTACAAGGTCAGCCCCCTGGGCGGGTGTCTCCCGATGGTCGTCCAGATCCCCGTGTTCTTCGGCCTGTACAAGGCCCTGCTCGGAGCCGTGGAGCTGCGGCACGCCTCCTTCATCGCCCATGTGCCGTTCACGGACCTGATCTGGCTGGCCGACCTCTCGGCCAAGGACCCCTACTACGTCACTCCGCTGATCATGGGCGCCACCATGTTCATCCAGCAGAGGATGACCCCCTCCACCGGAGACCCCACCCAGGCCAAGATCATGCTGTTCATGCCCGTGGTGTTCACGTTCCTGTTCCTGAACTTCCCCTCGGGCTTGGTGGTGTACTGGCTGGTCAACAACGTCCTGTCCATCGCGCAGCAGTGGTGGATGATCCGCGCCCCGAAGGGCCAGAACAAATAGGCGGACGGACGCACGGGTGGATCGCGGAACGCTGACGGAAGCGAGGAACCACATGAACGAGTTCAAGGAGTTCCAGGGCAAGAACCTGGACGAGGCCATCGAGGCCGCATGCAGACACTATGACCTGAACCGCGACAAACTGGAGATCGAGATCATCGGCGGCGGCTCCACCGGCATCTTCGGACTGGTGGGAGTGAAGAAGGCGGCCGTCAAGGCCCGCCCCCGCAAGGCCATCAACCTGCAGGAAATGGCTCCCGAGCGCCAGGAGCCCAAGACGGAGACCCCCAAGGCCGAGGCCCAGCGCCCGAGCGAGACGCCCCGCGCGGAGCCCCCGCTGCCGGAACCGGCGGCGGTGCCCCTGCGGCCGGAGACCCCCCGCCAGCCCCCCTACCGGCCCGCCTTCGCCCCGCGCGAGGACGTCCGGCCCGCGCCCGCGCCCATGGACGAGGCGCATCTCGAGGAAGAGCCCGGGGACGCCCAGCCCGACATGCTGCCCCCGGCCGACGCGCAGCCCCAGGCCGCCGAGCCCCGCCAGGACAAGCCCCGCCAGGAGCGGGAGCGCGGCCGTCGTGACCGCCGCCGCGGCGGCGGCGACCGTGAGCGCCGTCCCGAGCGCCAGCGCCAGCCCCGGTCCGAAAAGCCCCGCCCCGCCCCGCAGGACAACGGCGAGGCCGAGGACGTCGAGGAAGGGCTGCCCAAGGTGGACATGACCACCCTGGACCCCCAGGCCCTGGAGCTGGCCGTGCGCGAAACGCTGGTCAAGCTCCTGACCCCCATGATCCCCGAGCCCAAGCTCAACCTGGAGATCGTGCCCGACCGGGTGAACGTCTTCATCGAGGACGAGGAGAACTCCGGCCTGATCATCGGCCGCGAGGGCCAGACCCTGGCCTCCCTGCAGTACCTGCTCAACCGCATCGTGGCCCGGCGCATGCAGTGCTCGGTGCGCGTGCAGATCGACACCGGCGAGTACCGCGAGCGCCAAGACGAGAAGCTGCGGCAGATGGCCCTGCACCTGGCCGAGAAGGCCGACACCACGGGCCGCACGCAGAGCACCAAGCCGCTCAGCTCCTATCACCGCCGGGTGGTCCACGTGACCCTGCAGGACAACGAGACCGTGTTCACCCGCAGCAAGGGCGAGGGCCCCATGAAGCGCGTCCTCATCGTGCCCAAGCGGCGCGGCAACGGGAAATAGCCTTTCCGCGCCGCCTTTTTTCCCGCCCCCTTCTCCCCTGCCCGGCCGTTGCCTTGGCGGCGCGCCCGGCTTATGACTCCGGCTGTATGACGTTCACCGGCTCCACCGACACCATCGCCGCCGTGGCCACCCCGCCCGGACAGGGAGGCGTGGCCATCGTCCGGCTCTCCGGGCCGGAGAGCCGCGCCGTGCTGGAACGCCTGTTCCGGCCCACGCGGCCCGGCTTTCAGGGCTTCCGCCCCTCCACCCTGCATCACGGGCACGTCCTGGACGCCTCCGGGCTCGTCCTGGACGAGGTCCTGGCCGTGTTCATGCCCGGCCCGGGCTCGTTCACCGGCGAGGACACGGCCGAGATCCACTGCCACGGCGGCCTAGCCCTGCCCGGCGCGGTGCTGGCCGAGTGCTGCCGCCTGGGCGCGCGCCCGGCGCGGCGCGGGGAGTTCAGCTATCGGGCCTGGCGCAACGGCCGCCTCGACCTGATCCAGGCCGAGGCCGTGGCCGAGGCCATCGCCGCGCCCACGCGGGCCGCCGCGCAGTTGGCCCAGGTCAAGCTCTCGGGCGTGCTGGGCCGCCGGGTGGCCGCCCTGCGCGCGGAGTTGGAGGAGCTTAAGGCCCAGTTCTGCCTGGCCGTGGATTTTCCCGAGGAGGACGTGGACTGCCTGCCGCCGGACCAACTGGCCGGGGTCGTGGAGCGCGGGATGGCCGCCCTGGACGCGCTGCTGGCCGGGGTCGAGCGGGCCCGGGCCTGGCGCGAGGGCGCGCTGGTGGTCCTGCGCGGCCGGGTCAACGCGGGAAAGTCCAGCCTGCTGAACGCCCTGGCGGGCCGGGAACGGGCCATCGTCACGGACATCCCGGGCACCACCCGCGACTGGCTGGAGGAACTGCTCGACCTGGACGGCCTGCCCGTGCGCCTGGTGGACACCGCCGGGCTGCGCCGGGCCGAGAGCCCGGTGGAGCGGGCCGGACTGGAACGGGCCGGGGAACTGGCCCGGGAGGCGGACCTCGTGCTCTTCGTGGTCGGCGGCGATGTTCCCCTCGGCGGCGAGGAACGCGCGGCCGCGAACGAACTTTCAGTGGAACGGACCCTGGCGGTGGTGAACAAGGACGACCTGCCCCGGGCCGAGCCCTGGGCAGGGGCGGAACTGGCCGGGCGCTTCGAGGTCGCGGCCGTGTCGGCCAAGACCGGCGCGGGCCTGGAGGCCCTGGCCGCCCGGCTGCGGGAGCGCCTCGTGACTGCCGCGCCCGAGCCCGAACCCGACGCCGTGGCCCCGAACCTGCGCCAGGCCGAGGCCTTGCGCCGGGCCCGCGCGGAACTGGCGGAATTGGCGGCCGAGGCCGCCGGGGGCCTGCCTTACGATCTGCTCGGCGTGCGCCTGGACGCGGCCTGCGCGATCCTCTCCGAAATCACCGGGGAGATCGCGGCCCAGGACGTGCTGGAGGCCATCTTCAACCGCTTCTGCATCGGAAAGTGAGGCCCCATGTCCCGTGAAATCGATCTGTCCCACGTCTCCTGCGGCCTGGTTCCGGCCATGGTGGCCCAGCTGGCCGAAACCAAGGAGGACGAGCTGGTCTTCCGCATCCGCGCGGGCATCAAGGCCGAAATCATCAGCGGCTTCGGCTCCGGCGGCGTCTGGGACTTCTCCTTCCGCCACGGCGTGGGCCACGACGAGGTGCGCTTCCGCCGCAAGCACCCGGCGGGAACCGACCCGCGCCTGTCCCTCCTGGACTACTGAGCGGCCAGCCGCCGGAACAGCGCCAGGGTCCGGGAGCGGGCCATGTGTTTCGGGGGATTCCCGATCAGGCGGCGCAGGTCGTCTAGGCGGGCGATCCCGGGCAGCTCGTCCAGAAGCGTGGGGCGACGGCGGTAGATTTCCAGCACGTTGAGGCTTTTCTGCAGGGCGTCCGGCTCCTCGGCGGGCACGTGGCTGAACATGTCCGGCAGGAAGCCCTCGCGGTCGAAGCCCGCCAGGGAGAAGCCGCCCCGGGCCGGGGCCAGGACGCAGGTGTTCCATTCCAGGCCGCCCAGGGCCCGCCGCACGGTCTCGTCGTCCAGCTGCGGGATGTCGGAATCCAGGACCAGGGCGCGGTCGAAATGCTTGATGGTCAGGGCCCGGCGCAGGGCGTTGGCCCTCCGGGCCGAGCGGTCCGCGCCCTTCTGGACCCAGAGGGTCCGCTCGCCGAGCCAGGCCCGGCAGCGCTCCTCGTCGAACTCCGGGGCGCGGCAGACGATCACCTCGCTCTCGCTCCAACGGAGCATGTCGAGCAGATCCTCGACCATGGCCCGGCGCAGGGCCGCGGCGGTTTCGGCCGAGGTTTCGGCGGCCAGGCGCGAGGACGCCGGTTCGGTTTCGGGATCGTCGACCAGAAGCAACACGCAGGACTTCATCGTGATTCGCTCTCCCCGGCCGCGCCGTTTCCCGGCGGGAAAAGGGTCGCGGCCGCTGTTCCCTTTTCGGAAGGGAGAGGGTATTCATCGCCCGGCCGGTTTGCAAGGCCGAAGGAGACACCATGCGCACAAGCGTGCGGCGCGATCCCGCCCTGGTGACGGACATCCTGGACCGGGCCGAGGTCCTGCACCTGGCCCTCGTGGACGAGGACGGCCCCTACTGCGTGGCCGTGAACTTCGCCCTGGAGGGCCGGACCATCTTTTTCCACTCCGGCAAGGAGGGCCGCAAGGCCCGGGCCCTGGGAACAGGCGCGCCGGTCGCCTTCGCAGCCGAAGTGGACCTGGAGATCAAGCGCGGCGAAAGGGCCTGCCAGTGGGGCTGGCGTTTCCGCAGCGTCCAGGGCCGGGGAACGCCGCGCCTCGTGGAGGAACCAGGGGAGAAGCGGCGCGGCCTGGGCCTGATCATGCGCAAGTACGCGGGCTCGGACGATTTCCCCTACGACGAGAAGATTCTCGCCCAGACCGCCGTGGTGGCCGTCGACATCGAGGACGCCACCGCGCGGCTCAAAGGATACGAACGATGACCGGACGTTTCGGCGAGCCCCTGCGCTCCTTCGCCAGCGACAACAATTCCGGAGCCCACCCGGCGATCCTGGCCGCCCTGGCCGAGGCCAACGAGGGCATGGCCAAGAGCTACGGCGACGACCCCCTGAGCATCCACGTGGACGGGCTGTTCCGGGAGCACTTCGGCCCCCGGGCCCGCATCCACTACGTGGTCACGGGCACGGCGGCCAACGTCCTCGGCCTGCGCTCCGTGACCCAGACCTGGCAGTCCGTGCTCTGCTCCGACCTGGCCCACATCCACGTGGACGAGTGCGGCGCGCCGGAGGCCTTCGGCGGCATCAAGGTGGTGCCCATCCCCTCGGCCTCGGGCAAGATCGACGTGCAGGCCCTGCGGCCGCACCTCCAGCACAAGGGCTACGTGCACCACAGCCAGCCCCGGGTGGTCCAGATCACCCAGTGCACCGAGCTGGGGACCCTCTACTCCCCCGAGGAGATCAAGACCCTGGCGGACTTCTGCCACAAGAACGACCTCATCCTGCACATGGACGGCGCGCGCCTGGCCAACGCCTGCGCGGCCCTGGGCCTGGGCTTCCGGGAGATGACCACGGACCTGGGCGTGGACGTGCTCTCCTTCGGCGGGACCAAGAACGGCATGCTCATGGGCGAGGCCGTGGTCTTCCTCAACCCGGACCTGGGCCGGGACTTCCGCTACGTGCGCAAGCAGGGCATGCAGCTGGTGGCCAAGATGCGCTTCGTCACGGCCCAGTTCGAGCGCTACCTGCGCGACGGCCTCTGGCTGGAGAACGCGAAGAACGCCAACCGGGCGGCCCGCCGCCTGGCCGAGCAGGTGGACCGCATCCCGGGCGTGACCATCAACCGCACGGTGCAGACCAACGCGGTCTTCGCCAGCCTGCCCCGCCCGGCCGTGGAGCGGCTGCTGGAGCGCTACTACTTCTATGTCTGGCGCGAGGAGCCCCTGGAGGTGCGCTGGATGACCTCCTTCGACACCACCGACGAGCAGGTGGACGAGTTCGCGGCCAGCGTGCGCGAGGCCATGAGCGCCTGAGCACCCGGCACGCTGAAATGGAAAGCCCCCGCCCGGAGACCCGGACGGGGGCTTTTTTCATCGTCGACGCGCTCAGGCCGCGGCGCGGGGCGTGAGGCCGCCGTCGCGGTGGAAGGCCAGGAAGGCGCGGGCCTCCTCCGCGCCCATGAAGCGGGTCAGGACGCGCGGGTCCGTGTCCAGCAGGTCCACCATGATGAGCCCGTCCATGCAGTCGCCGAAGTCCGGGTCCTCGTTGAAGCCCAGGAGCTTGCCGCCGAGCTTGAGATACTGGCGCAGGAGCACCGGGATGCCCCGGCCGCCCTCCACGTCCTCCACCAGGGCCGAGATGTCCTCCAGGTCGCGGAAGGCCGTCTCCGGGAAGCTCCCGCCCAGGCGCCGCACGGCTTTGAGCAGCGGTGGGCGGCGCGGCCGCACCAGGGCCGAGAGGCCGGGCAGCAGGGCGTGGCGCGAGAGAAACTCCACGATGAGCTCGCGGGACACCGCGTCGTACTCCCCGGACACGCTCACGCAGCCGAACAGGGTGCGGTAGCGCGGATTGCGGGCGATCCAGGCGGCCAGGCCCTTCCACATGAGCAGGAGCGGCTGGTAGCTCTTCTGCCGCCAGGGGACCACGAAGGAACGGCCCAGCTCCAGGGCCGGGGAGAGGCGCTCCAGAAGGCCGGGCCGGTAGTTGAAGAGCGTGCTCGTGTAGAGCCCGTCCACGCCGTGGCGGGCCAAGATGGCGTCGGTGCGGCCGAAGCGGTAGGCCCCGGCCACCTCGGAGGCCTGGCGGTTCCAGAGCAGGAGATGGGTGTAGGAATTATCGAAGCGGTCCAGGTCCGAAGCCCGGCCCGTGCCCTCGCCCACGCCCCGGAAGGTCAGCTCCCGCAGCCGTCCGATCTCGGCCAGCACGGCGGGAATCTCCCGGGCCTCGGCGGCCAGGACCTGGAACTCCCCGGATTCGGCCAGCAGGGCCGAGGCGGGCAGGACCTCCACCTCGCGGCGCAGGTCCGCCGGATTTACGGCCCGGGCCAGGGGTTTGAGCCCGGCGGCGCGGCCCGCGCGTTCCTCGTGTTTCCCGCCCCGGCGCTTGAGCAGATAGGTGCGGAAGCGCAGGTAGTCGATCATCTCGCGGTTGGTGGCGAAGCCCTCCAACTTGTCGAAGGGCAGGACCCGGCCCACGGCGGCCTCCACCTCGCCCTTGCGCAGCTTGACCGTCTCGCGCGGGAGCATGGCCGTGCGCAGGCGCGGGTGCACCAGACCGGCGGCCTGAAAAAGGTTGCTGTTGCGCCCCCGGAAGAAGACCGGCAGCACCGGGGCCTTGGTGCTGCGCACGATCCCGGCCACGCCGGGGTGCCAGTCCGGGTCGGCCACCAGGAACTTGGTCAGCTTGAGGCTGGCCACCTCCCCGGCCGGGAACACGGCCAGCACGTGGCCGTCGCGCACCCAGCGAATGGCCTGCTTGAGCCCGGCCAGACTGCGGCCCGCGGCCCCGGGCGCGCCGAAGGGGTCCACACCGATGAGCTGGTCGCGCATTTCCGGCACCAGCCCGAGCAGGAAGTTGGCCATGACCTTCACGTCCGGCCGCACCGAGCCCAGCAACTCCAGCAGGGCCAGGCCCTCGACCACGCCGTAGGGGTGGTTGGCCACCACGATGAGCGGGCCCTCGGCCGGGACGCGGGCCAGGTCAGCCGGATCCACGCGCCGGACCACGCCCAGGGTGTCCAGGGCCCGGCTCACGAAGCGCGGGTCGTCCTCGGCGGAACAGGCCGGATTCACGGCCACGGAATAGAGCCGGTTCAGGGTCTTCAGGCGGAGCATGCGCGAGACGGGGCGCTTGACGAAGGAGAACAGGGCCCGGCGGACGGGATCGTGGAACAGGGCCGGCAGCTCGAAAAGACGGTCGGTTCGGTTTTCCTCCATGCCTTCCCCCTTTTTTCAGGTTGGGGAACCCTAGCATCCGGGCTCCGGCCCGGAGTGACGGACCTGTTACCGTTTCAAGGAGTTTTCCCGTCGCGGGCCGCGCTTTACAGCCGCCCCCCAGGCTTGGCATAATGGAGAATGATCGCGCCGATCCAAGGAGGCTCCCCATGATTCGCGGCAGTGGTCTGCTCCTGCACCTCACTTCGCTGCCCACGCCCTACGGCGTTGGGGACATGGGGCCCGAGGCCCACCGCTTCCTCGACCTTCTGGCCAAGGGCGGGCAGCGCCACTGGCAGATGCTCCCCCTGGGCCCCACCGAGCCCGGCCTGGGCAACTCGCCCTACTCCTCCTACTCGGTCTTCGCCGGGCACACCCTGCTCGTGAGCCCGGACCTGCTGCGCGAGGACGGCCTGCTCACCGGCCAGGACCTGGAGAACGCCCGGCTGCCCGTGAGTCCCCACGCGGACTTCGACACCGCCACCCGGGTCCGCCGGGATCTGCTCTGGCGGGCCTTCGAGCGGGCCGAGACCGGGCTCCTGGACGACCCGGGCTTTTGCCGCTTCCTGGAGGACAACGCCCGCTGGCTCAACGACTTCGCCCTGTTCATGGCCGCCAAGCGGCGGTTCGACGGCGCGGCCTGGAACCTCTGGCCCGAGGACCTGCGCCTCCGGCGCGAGGAGGCCCTGCGCCGTTGGGGCCTGGAGCTGGCCCGGGACATCCTGTTCGAGAAGTTCTGCCAGAACCAGTTCTTCCGCCAGTGGGGACGGCTCAAGGACCGGGCCCTGGAGCTCTCCGTGGAGCTCGTGGGCGACGCCCCGATCTACGTGACCTACGACTCGGCGGACGTCTGGGCCAACCAGAGGCTCTTCAAGCTGGACGCCCAGGGCGCGCCCACGGTGGTGGCGGGCGTGCCGCCGGACTATTTCAGCGCCACGGGCCAGCGCTGGGGCAACCCGGTCTACGACTGGCAGGCCGCCGAGGACGAGGGGTTCTCCTGGTGGGTCGCCCGGCTGCGGCACAACTTCGGACTCTTCGGGCGGGTCCGCCTGGACCATTTCCGGGCCTTCGCGGCCTACTGGGAGATCGACGCGGCCGAGGCCACGGCCGTGCGCGGCAAATGGGTCTTCGCCCCGGGCGAGGCGCTCTTCTCCCGGCTGCGCGAGGCTGCCGGGGAGATTCCGATCATCGCCGAGGATCTGGGCGTGATCACCCCGGACGTGGTGGAGCTGAAGAACTCCCTCGGCTTCCCGGGCATGCACGTGCTCCAGTTCTGCTTCGGCCCGGACCTGGCCCACAACCCGGACGCGCCCCACAACCAGGAACAGAACAGCGTGGTCTACGTGGGCACCCACGACAACAACACGGCCCGGGGCTGGCTGCGCACCGATGCCGGGCCCGGCGACAAGGCCCGCCTGGCCCGCTACCTCGGCGCGGAGGCGCGCGAGGAGGACGTGTCCTGGGCGCTCATCCGGCTGGCCCAGGCCTGCCCGGCGAACACCGCCATCATCACGGTCCAGGACCTGCTCTCCCTGGACGAGCGCGGCCGCATGAACACCCCCGGCCTGGCCAACGGCAACTGGTCCTGGCGGCTTCTGCCGGGCCAGCTGGACGAGTCGGCGCTCCTGCGGCTGGGCGAGCTCTCGGCCTTCTACGGCCGCGACGGCGTGGAAATCCTGCGCAACGACTCCTACGAGCGCTCGGCCGCCGGACTGGGCGCGAACGCGGCCTGGGGCTGATCCATCCGGGCGCGCGGGCAGAGAAAAAAATTCCAGGGCGGTGTTGACACCCAGGCGGGGGTGATTATGTTCCGGCTGGACTTTCCGGGGGCTTCGCCGGCCGACGCCCCCGCTTCGGCGCGAGACGCCGACCAATAAAAAAATATCGATCACGGAGGATTAGGAATGAAGCTCAAACCGCTCAACGATCGCGTCCTGGTCAAGCGCCTGGAGACGGAGGAGAAGACCGCCGGAGGCATCATCATCCCCGACACCGCGCAGGAGAAGCCTCAGAAGGGCAAGGTCGTCGCCGCCGGTCCCGGCAAGATCGACGAGGACGGCAAGGAAGTGAAGATGTCGGTGAAGAAGGGCGATGTGGTCCTCTTCAGCAAGTACGCCGGCACCGAGATCAAAATCGACGGCGAGGAGCACCTCATCATGCGCGAGGACGACATCCTGGCCGTTTTCGAGAAATAACGCCCCGATCCCCAATACGAACCATTTCATCACAAGAGGAGAGACGATATGCCCGCCAAGGAAATCATCTTTGACGCCAAGGCCCGCGAGAAGCTGAAAAAGGGTCTGGACAAGCTGGCCAACGCCGTGAAGGTCACCCTGGGCCCCAAGGGCCGCAACGTGGTCATCGAGAAGAGCTTCGGCTCCCCGGTCATCACCAAGGACGGCGTGACCGTGGCCAAGGAGATCGAGCTCGAGGACAAGTTCGAGAACATGGGCGCCCAGATGGTCAAGGAAGTCGCCTCCAAGACCTCCGACGTGGCCGGCGACGGCACCACCACGGCGACCGTCCTGGCCCAGGCCGTGTTCAGCGAGGGCGTCAAGCTGGTGGCCGCCGGCCGCAACCCCATGGCCATCAAGCGCGGCATCGACAAGGCCGTGGACTCCATCGTGGCCGAGCTCTCCAAGATCGCCAAGCCCACCCGGGACCAGAAGGAGATCGCCCAGGTCGGCACCATCTCCGCCAACAACGACGCCACCATCGGCAACATCATCGCCGAGGCCATGAGCAAGGTCGGCAAGGAAGGCGTGATCACGGTCGAGGAAGCCAAGAGCATGGAGACCACCCTGGACGTGGTCGAGGGCATGCAGTTCGACCGCGGCTACCTCTCCCCCTACTTCGTGACCAATCCCGAGAAGATGACCGCCGAGCTGGAGAACTGCCTCCTGCTCATCAACGAGAAGAAAATCTCCAACATGAAGGACCTCCTGCCCGTTCTGGAGCAGGTGGCCAAGATGTCCAAGCCCCTGATGATCGTGGCCGAGGACGTGGACGGCGAGGCCCTGGCCACCCTGGTGGTCAACAAGCTGCGCGGCACCCTGAACGTAGTGGCCGTGAAGGCCCCGGGCTTCGGCGACCGCCGCAAAGCCATGCTCCAGGACATCGCCATCCTCACCGGCGGCAAGGTCGTGTCCGAGGACCTGGGCATCAAGCTTGAGAACATCACCCTCTCCGACCTCGGCTCGGCCAAGCGCGTGGTGGTGGACAAGGAAAACACCACCATCGTGGACGGCGCGGGCAAGAACGCCGACATCAAGGCCCGCGTGGCCCAGATCCAGGCCGAGATCAAGGAGACCAGCTCCGACTACGACCGCGAGAAGCTCCAGGAGCGCCTGGCCAAGCTCGTGGGCGGCGTTGCCGTGATCAACGTCGGCGCGGCCACCGAGACCGAGATGAAGGAGAAGAAGGCCCGCGTCGAGGACGCCCTGAACGCCACCCGCGCGGCCGTTGAGGAAGGCATCGTTCCCGGCGGCGGCGTGGCCCTGGTCCGCTGCTCCAAGGTGCTGGACAAGGTCAAGCCCGTGGACGACGACGAGGCCGCCGGCGTGGCCATCATCCGCCGCGCCATCGAGGAGCCCCTGCGCCAGATCTCCGGCAACGCCGGTTTCGAGGGCTCCGTGGTCGTGGAGAAGGTCCGCGAGGGCGGCAAGGACGGCTTCGGCTTCAACGCCGCCACCGCCGAGTACGAGGACCTCATCAAGGCCGGCGTCATCGACCCCAAGAAGGTGACCCGCATCGCCCTGCAGAACGCCGCTTCCGTGGCCGGTCTGCTGCTGACCACCGAGTGCGCCATCGCCGAGAAGCCGGAGCCCAAGGGCGCCGCTCCGGCCATGCCCGCCGGCATGGGCGGCATGGGTGGCATGGGCGGCATGTACTAGCCCCCGCCTCCCCGCATCAGCAAATGAAAAAGCCCCGGCTCCGGCCGGGGCTTTTTTCATCCCTTCAGCCCCGCCGGACCCGGCGGCGCATGACCCGCTCCAGGACCCGCCGCAGGTGCTCCATGTCCACGGGTTTGGAGACATAGTCGTCCATCCCGGCCTGGAGGAACAACTCCCGGTCGCTGGGCATGGCGTAGGCCGTGAGCGCGACCACCGGGACCTCCGGGTCGAAGGCCTCCCCGCCCGAGGCCCGGATGCGGCGGGTGGCCTCCAGGCCGTCCATGATCGGCATCTGCACGTCCATGAGCACGCAGTCGAAACGTTCGCCCGCCAGGGCCTCCAGCGCCTCCTGGCCGTTGGCCGCGCTCACGGGCTCGTGCCCCTGCTTGCGCAGAAAACTCGTGGCCGCGAGAAGGTTGACCCGGTCGTCCTCCACCACCAGGATGCGCCAGGCCGGGCCGTCGGCGGAGGGCTCCGCCTCCTCCGCCACAAAGGCCTGGGCCTCCTCCTCGGCCAGGGGCAGGGGCAGGACCACGTGGGCCTCGGTGCCCACTCCCTCCTCGCTGCACAGCCAAACGCCTCCTTCCATGATGCGCGTCAGGTGGCGGACGATGCTCAGGCCCAGCCCCGCGCCGCCGAAGCGGCGGGCGAAGGAGCCGTCCACCTGGGTGAAGATCTCGAACACGTCGCGCAGCCGGTCGGAGGGAATGCCGATGCCGGTGTCCGCCACATGCAGGTGCAGTTCGGCGACTTCGGAGTCGGAGCGCGACGGCAGGGTGAAGACCTCCAGCGCCACCTCGCCATTTTCTGTGTACTTGATGGCGTTGCCCACCAGGTTGTAGAGCACTTGGCGGATTCTGCCCGCGTCACCCGCCAGCCTCGCCGCTCCGCCCACGTCGGCGGAGCAGGAGAAGCCCAGGCTCTTGATGTCGGCCTCGCGCTGAAAGGCGGCGGCCACGGGTTGGACCACCTCGGCCAGGTCGAAGCCGGCCACCTCCAGCGGCATGCGGCCGGACTCGATGCGCGAGATGTCCAGGATGTCCGAGAGCAGGCGCAGCAGGCCCTTGGCGGAGGTCATGGCGGTGTCCACGTATTCCCGCTGCTCCTCGTCCAGTTCCGTGGTCCTGGCCAGTTGGAGCATGCCGAGCACGCCGTTGAGCGGGGTCCGTATCTCGTGGCTCATGGTGGCCAGGAACTGGGACTTGGCCGTGCTGGCGGCCTCGGCCGCCTCCTTGGAGCGGATGAGCTCCTCCTTGACCTTGTTCAGTTCGGTGAGGTCCACGTCCAGGCAGAACAGGTCGAACCCGCCCTCGCTCCGGGGCTGCGTCACCGCGCTGGTGAACACGGTCACGCTGGAGCCGTCCCTGCGCGCCAGGGTCTGCTCGCCCGAGGGCAGGGGTTCCCCGGCGGCCATGCGGCGGCGCACCTCGGCCGCGTCCAGGGCCGCCGGTCCGCTGGGCCGGAGCAGCTCCCCAAGGGTCCTGCCCAGCGCCTCGGCGGCGACATAGCCGTAGAGCCGCTCCCCGGCGGCGTTCCAGTACACGACCCGCAGGCTCTCGTCATAGCCGCGCACGGCGATGGCTCCCACCTCGTCGAACAGGCGGCGGAAGCGGGCCTCGCTCCGGCGCAGGGCCTCCTCGGCCCGCTTGCGCGCCTCGATGTCCTGGACGGCCGAAATGAAGTAACGCGGCTCGCCGGAATCGCCACGCACCAGGGCCACGGTGAGGTTCACCCAGACGGTGCGGCCGTCCTTGCGGATGTATCGTTTCTCCAGGGTGTAGGTGCTGATCCGCCCTTCCAGGAGCTGCGCCATGCGGTTCAGGTCCGTGTCCAGGTCGTCGGGATGGGTGATGTCCTGGAACCGGCGCTCCAGCAGTTCCTCGCGGGAGTAGCCCGTGATGCGGCAGAGCGTCTCGTTGACCCGCAGCCAACGGCCTTCCAGCGAGACGTGGGCGATGCCCACCGCCGCCTGCTCGAAGGTGGCCCGAAAACGGTGTTCGCTGTCCCGCAGGGCGGCGTCCGAGCGGTCACGGGCCCGCAGGGCGAGGAGCACGGCCCAGCTCATGATGGCGAGCAGCCCGGCGGCCACGGCCAGGGCCACGAGGAACATCAGGTCGCCGCGCGCCGCTCCCCGCTTCAATTCGACGCGGCTCGCCGCGTCCAGGCGGTCGGCAGCCCGTTCCAGGTCGTGAAAGGCGATGCGCAGGTCCGTTTCCGTCTCGGCCGTCCGGCCGCCCGCCGCGCGCCAGTTCTCCAGGCTGGCCTGGAACCGGTCCATGCTCTGTTCGAGGATGCGCATGGACGTCGAATCCCCGGCCGCAAGCGCGCCCCCTTCCTCTTCCAGGACGCCCAGGGCCTGGCGGATCAGGACCAGGCCCTGCTCCCGGCTGAAGGGCAGCTCGGGGTCGCCGCCCAGGGAGGCGAACAGAAAGCCCTTGGACAGCTCCACCCGGGCGATGCGGATGCTGTCCAGGGCGTCCAGGGCCCGGGCCATGTCCCGGCCCTGGCGGTTGTGGAGCCAGGCGATGGAGCCGCAGACCAGGATCGACAGGATGATGAAGGCCCAGACCCAGATCCGTGTTCGAGCCAGCAGGGATCCGGCGGCCGCCGGTGGAGCCGTCCCGTTCATCGCCCGAGGATGTCCTTCGTGGTCGTGGCCCCGGGCAGCTCGGCCTCGCCGAAGCCGAAACGGGCCACCAGGGCCTGATGCTCCGGGCCGCCGATGAAGGCCTTCAGTTCACGATTCCAGGCCGCCAGCAGGGTCCTGTCCTCCTTGCGGAAAACAAAGGCCCCGTATCCCAGCCCGGCGATCCGGTAGGCATGGGGCGCGGTGAACGGCCGCGCCGTCTCGGTCCGGCCCAGCTCGTCGCGCAACTCCATCCAGCGGACCGTGGGAGAGGACAGGGCCAAGCCGTCGGCATAGCCCGACTCCACGGCCACCCGGCCGGTGAGCGCGTCGGGAACCGCGGCCAGCTGGGATTCCGATGCGCCGAGGCCCTTGAGGAGCGTCTCCTCGATCGCGCCGGCGAGCACCGCCACGCGGACCGGCCGCAGGGCCAGGGCCTGGGAGTAGGAATGGATGCCGCGCGGGTTGCCCCGGGGCACGAGCAGCGCGGGCTGCACATGGAAGGTCGGCTCGGAAAAGGAGACCCGCCGGGCGCGTTCCGGGGTGATGAACATGCCCGCCGCGATCATGTCCACCCGCCCGCTCAGGAGTTCGGCGATGAGGACTCCGAACTCCGCCTGCCGCCATTCGACGCGTTGGATGCCGAGCCGGGAGGCGATGGTCCGGGCCACCTCCGGGGACTCGCCCGTGACTTCGCCCTGGGCGGAGAGAAAGGCGTAGGGCGCTTCCACGGCGTAGCCCACGCGCAGAACGCCGGAGACCCGCGCGCGCTCCAGCGAGGGATCGGCCCGCCCGAGCCAGAGCGCCGCACCGGCCAGGGCCAAAACGGCCACGACCGCCAACGGAAGCCACTTGCCCGGCGAACGTCTCATCCACTCTCCCTTCCCGGACCGCGACGTGGTCCTGGGATGCTCCTTTCCCGTGTAGCAGGTTTTCAAGAAAAGGAGCAATGATAATGGAAAAGCGAAGGATGAAGACGCGGCCCCGGGGGACTGCCCCGGAAAAGGCTAGAGTTCGAGCTTGATGGGCGCGCCCGGAGCCCGGGCCGGGGCCGTGGGAGCCGCCTCGCCGCCGCCCCTGGGAGCCTTGCCGGGTATGGACTTGGCGGGGTCGAAGCCTGCGCCGAAGATGCGCGGCCCGACCTGCTTGAGGATCTTCATGCCGTCCTGGTTGGTGGGGTTGATCTGGAGCACCTGGGCCACGGCATCGTAGGCTTCGGACCATTGGCGCTTCTGCAGGGCCAGCTTGGCCATGCGCAGGTAGATGCTCTCGTTGCCGCCGAAGCGCCGCAGGGTCTCCTTGACCACTTCCTCGGCCTTGTCCAGCTCGCCCACGGCCTCGTGGCAGATGATCGAGAACTGGTAGGGCCTGGGATCGGAGGAATCGACCTCCATGCCGCGCTTGAAATATTCCAGGGCCTCCACGAAGAGCCCGGCCATCATCAGGCGGTTGCCGATGTCCACGGGCAGGTTCTTCTCCTCCGGGTACAACTCGGAGGCCTTGCGGAACAGCTTGCGCGCCTCCAGGGGCTCCTTCTTGACCAGGAACTCCTGGGCCTTGATGAGCATCTCGTCCAGCTCGAGCTTCTGGGAACGGATCTTCTCCACCCGAAGCTTCTCGATGGCCGCCTCGAGCTTGTCGTGCATGCGGGTGAGCGTGCGCCAGAGGGCCTTTTCCTGGCCCTTCTCATAGTGGATGCCCTGGGGGAAGACGCGCTTGATCTGCTTCATGCCGGAGAGGTCGCGCAGGGCCTCGTCCAGGAGCACGTTCACCTCGAAGCGTTCGCGGCCGAATATCTGGCTGCCCTGGAGCAGTTCCAGGGCCTGGCACAGGGCCTTGAGCGTGCGAAGGTAGTCGTTGCGCTGGATGTAGGACTTGGACCTGGCGATGAATTCCTTGACCGTCTTGGAACTGGCCGACATACGATCTCCGGTGGCAGAGTGATGGCGCGGCGGAGCGCGGCTTATCTTGAGAATGCTTAATACAGCCCGGACGCTCTTTCAACCCCGCGCGCGCGAACCGTCAGCCGGGCAAAACCACGCCCGCGCCACGCAGCGCGGCGCGCATGTGCTCCTGGTGCGAACCGCGCCAGTAGATCCGCCCACAGCCCGGGCAGATGCTGAACTCGTCATAGTACAGGCGGGTCTTGGGCTCCAGGCGGGGCAACACGTCCCGCTTGGCCACCGCCGCCAGCTCCAGGTTGCAGCGCAGGCAACGGCTGAAGGGCGCCGGGGCCTCGCGGACCCCGAACAGGCCGAGCACCTCGGCCAACTGCTCCAGGGGCATGGCCGCCCGCACCAGACGGCCCCAGGCAATGGCCGAGCGCTTGAGCAGAGCCCGGTCCCGGGAGAGGACCACCCGGCCCTCCGCGGCGGCCTGGCGGGCGATGCGGGCGTCGCCCGCGCGGCGGTCGCGGGCCGCGTCGAAGCCCAGGGCCCGCAGCAAAGGGGCCAGCTTGGCCACGTTCTCGTCCACCAAAAAGCGCAACCCGGGCAAGGCCCGGGGCCGCAGCAAGGTGGGCGCGGCCACGTCCACCGGCGGAGCGGCGGGCTCCACCCGCACGCGCTGCCCCGGCTCCAGGAGATGCCCGAAGTCCACGGCCGCGCCGTCGACGAACAGCCCGTAGACCTCCGTGTGGGGCACGCCCAGGGCCTCCAGGGCGTCCTTCACCGAGGCCCGGCGCTCCAGGGCGTAGCGCACGGCCACGCCGCCGGGCCGCCGGACCAGGGAGGCCAGGTCGCCCGCGAACTCCAGAAGAACCTCGTTGGCTGCGCCCATGCCCCACCCTAGCCCCGAAAGCCGCTCCGGCTCAAGCGCGCCTTGTCCGGTCCCCCGCTCCCTGCTATTCTCGGGCAAAAGGGAGAACGCCATGCCCCTGCATCCCCTGGCCGGGAAACCGGCTCCACGCGACCTGCTGGCCAACATCCCCCGCCTGGTGGCGGCCTACTACGCCCTGTCCCCGGACCCGGCCGAGCCGACCCACGCGGTGTCCTTCGGCACCTCCGGCCACCGGGGCTCGTCCCAGCGCCATTCCTTCAACGAGGCCCACATCCTGGCCATCACCCAGGCCATCGTGGAGCAACGCGCGGCCCGGGGCGTCACCGGCCCCCTGTTCCTGGGCATGGATACCCACGCCCTGTCCGAGCCCGCGCTGATGACCGCCCTGGAGGTCCTGGCGGCCGGGGGCGTGGAGACGCGCATCCAGGCCGGGCGCGGCTACACCCCGACGCCGGTGATCTCCCACGCCATTTTGACCCACAACCGGGGCCGGACCTCCGGTCTGGCCGACGGAATCGTCATCACGCCCTCGCACAACCCACCCGAGGACGGCGGCTTCAAGTACAACCCGCCAGAGGGCGGACCGGCCGACGCGGCCAGCACCAAGGCCATCCAGGACCGGGCCAACGAACTCCTGCGCGGCGGGCTCGCGGGCGTGCGGCGCATGCCCTTCGAGCGGGCCCTGAAGGCCCCGGGCGTCAGCGAGTACGACTACGTGGGGCCCTACGTGGCCGACCTGGAGAACATCCTGGACCTCGGCCCGGCGGCCGCAGCCGGGCTGTCCATCGGCGTGGACCCCCTGGGCGGCTCGGGCGTGGCCTTCTGGGATCCCATCGCGGAACGCTATGGCCTCAAGCTCGAGGTGGTCAACCGGGCCGTGGACCCGACCTTCTCCTTCATGACCGTGGACAAGGACGGCAAGATCCGCATGGACTGCTCCTCGCCCCAGGCCATGGCCTCGCTCATCGCCCACCGCGACCGCTTCGACGTGGCCTTCGGCAACGACCCGGACTTCGACCGCCACGGCATCGTCACGCGCGGCTCGGGCCTGCTCAACCCCAACCACTACCTGGCCGTGGCCGTGGACTATCTCTTCCGCGGCCGCCCCGGCTGGAGCCCCTCGGCGGCCGTGGGCAAGACCCTGGTCTCCAGTTCGCTCATCGACCGCGTGGCCGCGCGCCTGGGCCGGAGTCTGCGCGAGGTGCCCGTGGGCTTCAAGTGGTTCGTGGACGGCCTGCTGGACGGCTCCCTCGGCTTCGGCGGCGAGGAGTCGGCCGGGGCCTCGTTCCTGCGCAAGGACGGCACGGTCTGGACCACGGACAAGGACGGCATCATCATGGACCTCCTGGCCGTGGAGATCACCGCCGCCACCGGCCGCGACCCCGACGAGATCTACGGCGACCTGACCCGCGACCTCGGCGCCCCGCTCTACGAGCGCATGGACGTGGCCTGCACCCGGGAGCAGAAGGCGGCCTTCGCCTCCCTGACCCCGGAGATGGTCGCGGCCTCGGAACTGGCCGGGGAGCCCATCAGCGCCAAACTCACCCGGGCCCCGGGCAACGACAAACCCTTCGGTGGGCTCAAGGTGTGCACGGACAACGGCTGGTTCGCGGCCCGGCCCTCGGGCACGGAGGACGTGTACAAGATCTACGCCGAGAGCTTCCTCGGCCCGGACCACCTCAAGCGCCTCCAGGACGAGGCCAGGGACATGGTGCGCAAGGCCTTCGCCGCCGCCGGGGCCTGAGTCCCGACACGGCCGCCGTCAGGAACCGGCGAGGGCGGCGCGGCGCTTCTTCAGCGACGCGAGCAGGGACGCGGCATAGGCGAAATCGTAGTATTCCAGGGCCAGCGCGGCGGCCTGGGTGATCTGCCGGTCCGAGGCCGCGCCCTCCAGGATGGCGGCGTTGATGAAGGGCAGGGCCTCGCCCGTCAGTCCCTCTTTCCGGGCGCAGCGGATGATCGCGTCGAGCGCCTCCCTGGTCTTGGCGCGTTCGAAGGCCAGGAGCGCGCACTCCAGGGCGGAGTCGGGCAGGCGCTCCGGCTCCGGCTTGACGAATCCCACGTCGAACACCCGCCCAAGGTCGGCAAAAACATCGCAACACAGCAGGCAGCAGTGGAAACGCCGGTCCCCGTCCCCGGTGATCAGGCGGATCCGCTTGGCGTACCGGCGCAGGTCCAGGCCCAGGGCGTGCAGCAGGTCCACCACCCGCGCCAGCCGGGTGAAGACCCGTTCGGAAGCGCTGTCCACCAGGAGAAGCTTCATGGCCGCGTCCAGGCCATGCCGCGTGGCCAGACCCGCGCATTGCTCCAGGCGCGGCAGGCCCGACCCGGCCCGGTCCGCGCGCAGGTCGGCCGCGCCGAGCAGAAGCAGGGCCTGCGAGGGATCGTCCAGGACTCCGGCCGCCCGCTCCAGAAGATGCACGGCCTCGCAATAATTTCCACCGAAGCGCAAGGCGCGATTGTATTTGGCATGGGCCTCATGCAGGCCGCGCTCCGCCGGGGACAGGCGCGCCGGGGATGGTGCGCGGAGGCCGTCCAGGATCGACGCGGCCCGGCAGGCGCTGGTGTGGCGGGCCCGGCACTCGGCCTGCCCGGCGGCGGCCACGGCCCGGAACGCCTCCGGGTCGCGCTTGAGCCGGTCGAGCACGTCCAGGATGTCGGTGTGGTCGTAGGATACGAAATGCTCCCCGTCGGTGAAGAAGCGCTCCACGCCGCGGCCCCCGCGTTCCGTGAGCAGAAGCGAACCCGAGGCCAGGGCGTGCAGGAAGCGCAGATTCAGGCCGGAGAAGAAATTCTCGTTGAGCACCACCTGGGAGTCCGCGAACGCGTCGAGCATCCGCCCGGCGCTCACGTCCCGCAGCAGCCGCACTTCATGGCGTCCGGCGATGTGCTCCAGGAGGTTTCTCCGCTTGACCCGGGTCTCGGAGGTGCGGCCCACGAAGGTCAGAAAATGCGCGGGCCGCTCCCTCGGCTCCCGGAAGTGGTCCTCGTTGACGCACAGGGGGAGCCATGCGGCCGGAACGCCGCCACGGCGGAACCGCGCCACCGAGGCGAGCTGATCCACGTAGACGTGGTCGAAAAGCCGCATGAGCGGAAGAAGCCAGAATTCGTTGAGCGGACTGTCCACGCAGTAGGCGGCCAGCCGGTGGCGGCTCTCATGGATCGCCTGGGGCAACGGAGTGTCGCCGAAGAACTCCAGGAAGACCAGGTCCGGCGCGAAACCCGTGGCCTCCACCTGCTCGTCCAGGGTGCGCCCGGCGTCGGGCCTGAAGGCCGCCACCTCGCAGCCGCATGCGCGGAACCCCTCGCCCAGAAACCAGCCGGAATAAAGAATACGCAACGCCATGCCCGCACCAATCGTTTCCGCACCGGATATCCCATTCCAGAGTCAGACGCCAGCGCATCCGCGCCGGACCCGGCGGATCGGCCGAAACGCGGCCAGGGTTTCATTCCCTCATTGCAAAAACAACTATATTAAAAAATTAATAATTCATTCGATCATCATTTTTCAGCGTGGGGTTTTCTGCCGAGAGGCGGACCTGTGGACGGGATCAATCCGGCGCATGCCCGCGCCGGGGGAGCCGCGGGCGAAGCACATGGGGCCTCGCCGCCAGGGACCGCCTGCCGCGGTCCCTGGCGGCGAGCATGACGATGCCCCCTATTTCGCCCAACGGGCCATGAAGCCCGCCGCGTCGCCGCCCGCGTCCAGGTGCCGGATGAGGCTCGACCCGAACACGGCCGCGTCGATCAGCCCGCTCAGTTCCTTGAGCTGTTCCGGGGACTTGATGCCGAAGCCCAGGGCCAGGGGAATGTCGAAGCACTCCCGGGCCAGGGCCAGGCCCTGGCGCACCTCGTCCGGCAGGCTGGTCCGCTCGCCCGTGGTGCCCAGCACCGAGACGAAGTAGACGAAGCCCCGGGCGTTCCCGGCATAGAGCTTCATGCGTTCCCGGGAGGTGTTCAGGCCCACCAGGGGGATGAGGTCGATGTTCCGCGCGGCCAGGAGGGCGCGGATTTCCCCGGCCTCCTCGAAGGGCAGGTCGGCCAGGATCAGGCCGTTGACCCCGGCCTTGGCGGCGTCTTCGGCGAAGCGCTCCAGGCCGTACTGGAGCACGGGATTGTAGTAGCCCATGAGCACGATGCCCGCGCTCAGCCGGGCCCGGTTCGCGGCCAACCCGGAGAGGATCCAGGCCAGGTTCACGCCCTGCTCCAGGGCCTGGAGCGAGGCGGCCTCGACCACGGGGCCGTCGGCCACGGGGTCGGAGAAGGGCATGCCGATCTCGATGATGTCGGCCCCGCCCGCGTCCAGGGCCGCCAGGACGTCCCAGAAGCCCGCCTTGTCCGGGTAGCCCCCGGGCAGGAAGGGGATGAGGCCCAGTCGTCCGGCGGCCTTGGCCGCCGTGATTTTCTCGGTGAGAAGCGAATTCATGGGTGCGTCTCCGTATGGTTCCGGTTTCAGCCGAGGTTCTGCTCCACGATGTCCAGGTCCTTGTCGCCCCTGCCGGAGAGGCAGACGATGACGCTCTGGCCCTTGAGGGCGGCGGCGTTCTCCAGCACCCAGGCCAGGGCGTGGCAGGATTCCAAAGCCGGGAGGATGCCCTCGCTCAGGGTCAGGGCCTGGAACGCGGCCAGGGCCTGGGCGTCGTTGACCAGGCCGTACTCGGCCCGGCCAGAGGCTTGGAGCGCCGAGTGCTCCGGTCCCACGCCCGGATAGTCCAGGCCCGGGGCGATGGAATGCGAGGGCAGAATCTGGCCCTCCTTGGTCTGGAGCAGCTGGGTGTGCATGCCGTGGAGCACGCCGGGGGCGCCCAGATTGAGCGGCGCGGAGTTGAAGCAGCCCGGCTCGCCCGAGCCTCCGGCCTCCACGCCGATGAGCCGCACCCCGCGGTCCGGGAGGAACTCGTGGAACATGCCGATGGCGTTGGAGCCGCCGCCCACGCAGGCCACCACGGCATGGGGCAGACGCCCGGCCCGCTCCAGGAACTGGGCCCGGGCCTCGCGGCTGATCACGGCCTGGAACTCATGCACCAGCTCCGGGAAGGGATGCGGCCCGGCGGCCGTGCCGAAGCAGTAGTGCGCCGAGCGCTGCTCCGCGATCCAGTAGCGCAGGGCCGCGTTGATGGCGTCCTTGAGCGTGCGCGTGCCGGACTCCACGGCCACCACCTCGGCCCCCAGGAGCTTCATGCGGTGCACGTTGTGCGACTGGCGCTCCACATCCAGCGCACCCATGAAGACCACGCAGGACAGGCCGAAGCGGGCGGCGGCCGTGGCCGTGGCCACGCCGTGCTGGCCCGCGCCGGTCTCGGCCATGAGCACCTTCTTGCCGATCATCTTGGTCAGCAGGCCCTGGCCGATTGTGTTGTTGATCTTGTGCGAACCCGAGTGATTCAGGTCCTCGCGCTTGAGCCAGATGTCCACGCCCGTGCGCTCCGAGAGCGTGGGGCAGCGGGTCAGGGCCGAGGGGCGGCCGACGTAGTCCCGCAGTTCCCCGGCCAGGCGGGCGCGGAAATCGTCGGTGCGCACCACCTCGTTGAGGACCGTCTCCAGTTCCAGCAGCGGCGGCATGAGCAGCTCGGGCACGAACTGCCCGCCGAAGTCTCCGAAGTAGCCTTTCTTCATGACCTCTCCCCAGTCGTTACACGTTGCGACCGACGAGCCGCAGCACGGCCGCGATCTTGTTCCGGTTCTTGATCCCCGGCGCGTCCTCCACGCCGGAGTTGCAGTCCAGGCCCGAGGGCGAGCAGGCCGCCAGGGCGGCCGAAAGCGTCTCCGGGCCGAGACCACCAGCGAGGAACCAATCTTTTTTTAAATCAGCATTTTGCAAAATCGTAAAATCCATCGGACGGCCATGCCCCCCGCCGCTCTTCCCGGCGTCCAGGAGCAGGGCCCGGCAGCAGTCCGCGAAGCGCGCGGCCTCGGCCTCCAGGGTCCGGGCCGAGACCAGGGCCTCGGGCCAGAGGGCCTTGAGCACCCGTTCCGGCCCCACGGCCCGGCAGAACTCCGGATCCTGGCCGCCGTGGAGCTGGGCCAAGTCCAGCCCCGCCAGGTCCATGATCCGGTTCACCTCGTCCGCGCTCTGGTCCACGAAGACCCCGACCTTGAGCGGCCCGCCCCGGGGCACGCCCGCCGCGAAGGAGGGCTCCACGCAACGCGGGCTCTTGGGATGGAAGATGAAACCGATGAGGTCCACGCCGAGATCGCGGCAGGCGCGCACGTCCACGCTGCGGGTCATGCCGCAGACCTTGACCAGCGGGCCGCTCACGGCCGCCTCCCCGCCGCCGCCAGGGCGGCCAGGGCCGCGCCCGGGTCCGCGCTGGACATGAGCGAGGTGCCCACCAGCACGGCCCCGAAGCCCAGGGAGGCCAGCTCGCGCACCTGCTCCGGCCGCTCCACGCCGCTGGCGCTGATCCAGAACTCGCCCTCGCGGCGCTGCCCGGCCAGGCCGCGCGAGACGTCCAGGCTCACGCTGAGCCGCTCCAAGTCGCGGTTGTTCACCTGGATGAGCGCGGCCCCGGACTCCCGGGCCAGGTCCATGTCGGCCGCGTCGAAGACCTCCACCACGGCCTCCAGGCCCAGTCCCTCGGCCATCTCCCGCAGGTCGCGCAGTTCGCGGGCCTCCCGGAACATGCGCGCGATGAGCAGCAGGGCCGAGGCCGGGGTGCCGGCCGTCTCCAGCACCTGCAGCGGGTGGAAGAGGAAGTCCTTGCGCAGCAGCGGCAGGCCCGGGCCGGTCATGGCCGCGAGGTATTCCAGCCGCCCCTGGAAATGGACCTCCTCGGTGAGCACGGACAGGGCCGAGGCCCCGGCCCGGGCATACATCCGGGCCACGTCGCCGGGCTCCAGGGAGAGATTGATCACGCCCCGCGAGGGCGAGGCCCGCTTGTACTCGGCGATGACCGCGCACGGCCCCCCGGCGGACAGCGCCGCCTGGAATCCGGGCCGCGCTCCGGCCAGGGGCGCGGGCAGGCTCCCGGCCTCGGCCGCGGCGCGCAGGCGGGTGATCTCGGCCTGCTTGGCCTGGCGGAAGCGCTCAAGCATGGAGCACCTCCCCGGAGAGTCCGGCCGAGACCTTCTCCAGCGCGCGGGGCAGGCAGTCGCCCAGCGGGCTGTCCGTGAGCAGGGACAGGCAGGCCGCCAAGTTCAGGGCCGTCATGTCCCGCATGGCCGGATTTCCCCGTCCGGAGAGGACGTCCTTGAGCACCGCGATGGCCTGGTCCTTGCCCTCCACCCGCACGTCCTCGGGCCGGTGCCGGGACAGGCCCAGGACCTGGGGATCGATCACCACGGGCTCGGCCCGGCCCCGCCGCACCCGCCGCACCTGGGCCGGGCCGAAGGTGGTCAGCTCGTCGAAGCCGCCGAAGCCGTGGACCACCAGGGCCTCCTCCACCCCGGTCAGGGCCAGGGCCTGGGCCATGAGGTCCAGGGCCCCGGCCGCGCCGACGCCCAGGAGCTGGTGCGTGGGGCGGCCCGGGTTGAGCAGCGGGCCCATGAAGTTGAACATGGTGCGGATGCCCAATTCCCGGCGCGTGGGGGCCACGTTGGCGAAGGCCGGGTGGTAGAAGGGCGCGAAGAGGAAGACGAAATTGCGCCGGGCCAGCTCCGCCACGGCGTCCTCGGGCTCCTTGGGCAGGGGCAGGCCCAGGGCCTCCACGGCGTCGGCGCTGCCGCAGGAGGAGGACACGGCCCGGTTGCCGTGCTTGACCACCTTGTGCCCCATGTCGGCCAGGAACAGGGCCACGGCCGTGGAGCAGTTGAAGCTGCAGGTGCCGTCGCCGCCCGTGCCGCAGGTGTCGATGCACGGGCCGGAAAGGCCCTCCAGCAGTTTGGCGTGGCGCAGGGCCGCGTTCACGGCCGAGGCCAGCTCGGTCGGCGTCTCGCCCTTGGCCCGCAGGCCCATGAGCAGGGCCCCGGCCTGGGAGGGGGTCAGCAGCCCGCCCATGAGCGCGTCGAAGGCCCGGGTGGTCTGCTCTCCGCTCAGGTCGCGGCCCTGGGCCAGATTTTCCAGGATGTCGCGCAGGTTGTCCATGTGTGCCTCCTCAGGCCGCAACGGCGGCCGGGATGTTCAGGAAGTTGCCCAGGAGCATGGGCCCCTGGGGGGTCAGGATGGACTCGGGGTGGAACTGCACCCCGGCCCAGGGCCGGTCCAGCCAGGCCAGGCCCATGACCTCGTTCTCGTCCGTGCGGGCCGTGATGCGCAGCCGCTCCGGGGCCTGCTCGGCCAGGACCAGCAGGGAATGGTAGCGGCAGACCTCCAGGGGATTGGGCAGGCCCTGGAAGAGCCCCTCGCCGTCATGCCGCACCGGCGAGGTCTTGCCGTGCATGATCCGCTCGGCCCGGACCACCGGGGCCCCGGCGAAATGCCCCAGGATCTGGTGCCCGAGGCAGACGCCCAGCACCGGCACGCTCCGGGGCAGGCGCTCCAGGAACTCCAGGCAGAACCCGGCGTTCTCCGGGCGGCTCGGGCCGGGCGAGATGCAGACCCGGGAGAGCGTGCCGCTGCCCGCCAGCTCCAGCAGCTCGGGCCGGTCGTTGCGCAGCACCACGGGGTCGGCCCCCTGCTGCTGGAACGCCTGCACGAGATTGAAGGTGAAGGAGTCGAAATTATCGATGAGCAAAAACATCGCCGCCCTCCTTGCCCCGGATGACCTCGCGCAGAACCCGGGCCTTGTTGTTGCACTCCTCCCATTCCTTTTCCGGCACCGAGTCGTAGACCAGCCCGGCCCCGGCCTGCCAGCAGACCTTGCCGTCGCGGATCCACAGGCTGCGGATGGTGATGCCCGTGTCCAGGCTCACCGCGTCCTTGTCCAGGCCGAGCCAGCCGATGCAGCCGGCGTAGGGCCCCCGGTTGCGGCGCTCCATCTCCGCGATGGTCCGCATGGCCCAGATCTTCGGCGCGCCCGAGACCGTGCCCGCCGGGAAGGTCGAGGCGAGCACGTCCAGGGCGTCCAGCCCGTCCCGCAGCCGAGCCTCCACGTAGGAGGTCAGGTGCATGACGTGGGAGAAGCGCTCCACCTGCATGAAGCGCTCGACGCGCACGCTGCCCGGGGCGGCGATCCGGCCCAGGTCATTGCGGCCCAGGTCCACGAGCATGACGTGCTCGGCCCGCTCCTTGGGATCGGCCAGCAGATCCTCGGCCAGGGCCTCGTCCCGCGCCGGATCCGCCGAGCGCGGCCGGGTCCCGGCGATGGGCCGGACCTCCAGGCGTCCCTTCTCGCACCGTACCATCATTTCCGGCGAGGAGCCCAGGAGCACCACCTCGGGGAAGCGCATGAAGAACATGAACGGCGAGGGGTTGGCCTGGCGCAGGCGGCGGTAGATGGAGAAGCCGTCCTCGCGCGCGGGCACGGAGAAGCGGGTGGAGAGCACGATCTGGATGCCCTCGCCCTCGGTGATGAGTTCCTTGGCCCGGCGCACGGCCGCGCAGTACTCCTCGCGCCCCGGCGCGGCCTCGGGCTCGTCCGGGCAGCCGCCCGCGCCGTTTTCCAGGGTCACGGGCATGGGTTCCGGCCGCGCGCCCTGGTCCAGGCTCAGGAAGCAACAGCGGTGGCGCAGGTGGTCGAAGAGCACCACCCGCCCGGCCAGGACCAGGCAGGCCTCGGCCTCGGCCGGAGGCACGGCCCCGGCCAGGGCGGGCTCGAACATGCCCGCCGTGTTGTAGCCGAAGTAGCCGTACAGCCCCCGGGTCAGGGCCGGAAGCTCGCCCGCGGACTCGTCCGGCAGCAGCTCCAGCCGCGACATGACCCGGCGCACGCCCTCCAGATAGGGCAGGCCCTCCAGGTCGCGCAGGCCCTCCAGGCGGGGATCGTTGATCTCCAGGGCCAGGCGGCCGTCCCGGGGGCCCAGGCGCAGGCGGAAGTCCCAGGCCATGAGGCTGAAGCGGCCCAGCCGCCCGTCCACCTCGGCGCTCTCCAGCAGGATGCCGGGCCGGTCGCCGACCAGGCTCAGATAGAGGCTGATGGGCGTCTGCACGTCCGCCGGGAGCCATTGCCCATGCTGTCGTAAACGGATGCTCTCCATGTTTCCTCCAGTTCCGTGTAAAAAAGGCCGCGTCCCTTGCGGGGCGCGGCCTTTACTCCTGTACCGTGTAAGTGTTCGCTTACTTCCGCCCCGCTTCCATTGTACCACGCCACCACCAGCCGGCCTGATCGGCCAGCAGATCGAGATCGCCCCCCGCGGCCAGGGAGAGGAACGTGCGGAAACGGCGCACGGCCTCCTGGCTGAAGGGATTGGATTCGGCGATGACGCCGAACAGCTCGCGGTCCTCGGTGAGCATCTTGCGCGCCGAATCCAGACGCCGGCTCAGGGAGGGCGTCAGGAAGCGGCGGTCCGGGTCCACCTCGCGCAGCACCGCCAGGTAGGCCACCGTGGTGGTGAAGTTGAGCCCCTGGATCACGGACAGGGCCCGGTCGTGCTCCTCGGCGGTGCAGTCGAAGGGCGCGTGGCCCAGCCGCCGGAAGAACGCCGTGACGGCTTCGGCCGCCCCCTCGCCGCGCCCCCGGACCACGGCCACCCGGGGCTCGAAGCCCTCGGGCAGCACCGGGCCGAACAGGGGATGCGCGCCCACCACAGGCCCGCGATGGGCCTCCAACATCTGCTTCAGAGGCTGGACCTTGACCGAGCAGAGATCGGCCAGGATGGTCTCCGGGTCCATCTCCGGGACCACCGCGTCCAGGGTCGCGTTCATCCGGTTGATGGGCACGGAGAGGAGCACGAGGTCCACGCCGCGCACGGCCGCGCGCACCCGGTCCGGGGTCAGGGGACGGCCCAGGGGCCGCACCTCGATCCCGGCGTCGCGGGCCGCGGCCGCGAACAGCCCGCCCATTTGCCCGCTGGCCCCGATCAGGGCCAGGCTGCTGATGTCCCTAGCCACGGGCGGCCTCCCTGGCGGCGGCAGCCACCGGCTCCCACTGCCCGAAGAAGCCCGGGAAGGACTTGGCCACGCAGCCCGGGTTGTCCAGCCCTGGCCGGATTCCGGCCAGGGCGTAGAGCGAAAGGCTCATGGCCATGCGGTGGTCGCCGTAGGTCAGGAAGGGCACCTCCAGTCCGGCCGCGAGCGCGCCGGGGGTGACGCGGATGCCGTCGAACAGGAGTTCCGCGCCGCCGCCCGCGCGGGTGATCTCCGTGGCCAGGGCGGCCAGGCGGTCGGACTCCTTGATGCGCAGATGGGCCACGTTGCGGATGGTGGTCGCGCCCCGGGCCATGGACGCCGCCACGGCCACGGTGGGCACCAGGTCCGGGCACTGGCCCATGTCCAGGTCCGCGCCGCGCAGCCCGCCCTCGGCCGGGGCCACGAGCGCCGCGCCGCCGTCCCAGGACACCCGGGCGCCCATGCGGGCCAGGATGTCCAGGATGGCCCGGTCGCCCTGGAGCGAGTCCGGCCGCAGGCCCGTCACGCGCACCGCGTTGGGGCCCAGGGCCCCGGCGGCCAGGAAGTAGGAGGCGTTGCTCCAGTCGCCCTCCACGGCGTAGGAACGCGCGCGGTAGGTTCCGGGCTGGACCAGGAAGCGGATTTTCCCCGGCTCGGCCGAGACCGGGCGGCCGTGGGCCGCCGGGGTCCAGGCTCCGTTCGTCAGAAGCTCGACCTTTGCCGGAACCCCAAAGTCCTCCATGACCTGAAGGGTCAGGGCCACGTAGGGCCAGGACACGACCTTGCTCCCGATCACGCCCAGCAGGCAGGGCGCCTTGGCCAGGGGCGCGGCCAGGAGCAGGCCGGAAAGATACTGGCTGCTCTCCTCCAGGGAGATGGACAGCTCGCCGCCGGGCAGTCCGTTCGTGCCGAGCACCAGGGGCGGATAGCCCTCCTTCCGCTCGTAGCGCACGCCCACGTTCTGCCCGGCCAGGGCGCGGAAAACCTCGCCGATGGGCCGGTCGTGCATGCGGCCCTCGCCGTGCACGCGGAAGAAGCCCGTGCCCGAGGCCAAAACCCCGGCCAGAAGGCGGCAGGTGGTGCCGGACTCGCCCACGTTCATGTCCGCCGGGCTGTCGGCGGTTCCGCCCCGGGGGCCATGGGGCAGGCCGCGCACGGCCAAGCCGTCGGCGCGTTCCTCGAAGGCCGCGCCGCAGCCCGCGAGGCAGGCCCGGGTGCGGCGGATGTCCTGGCTGTCGAGCAGGCCGCTCACCAGGGATTCGCCCGGGGCCAGCGCCGCGGCGATGAGCGCGCGGTGGGACATGGACTTGGAGGCCGGAGCCTGGACAATGACGTCGCGCATCTCCCCTCCCCTAGCCCATGCTCTCAAGATGGGGCCCGGCGGGGTAGGAACCGAGGACCCGCAGGGTGTGACACGTGTTGCGCAGGTGGCTGAGCACGGAGTCGTACTCGGCCTTGGACAGGTCGCACTCCACGTCGGCGAAGAACACGTACTTCCAGCGCTCGCCCCGGAACGGCCGGGACTCCAGCTTGGTCAGGTTGATGCCGCGCACGGCCAGGGTGTTGAGCACCTCGGCCAGGGCCCCCGGCCGGTCCGGGGTGGTGAACAGGATCGAGGTCTTGTCGCGGTTGCCGCCCTGGCTCGGCGCGCTGCCGATGACCAGGAAGCGGGTCCAGTTGTCCGGCAGGTCCTCGATGTGCTCGGCCAGGGTGTTCAGCCCGTGCATGGAGGCCAGCCGGGCGCTGCCCACCACGGCCGCGCCGGAATCGTCCCGGGCGGCGTGCTCGGCGGCGGCCGCAGTGCTGTTCTCGGGCACGAGGCGGACCTTGGGCAGATGCTCGGTGAGCCAGCGCGAGCACTGTTCCAGGGCCTTGGGATGGGAGGACACGCTGGTGACCTCCTCCAGGGAGGCGGCCCGGCTCATGAGGGAGTGGCTGATGCGGCAGTAGAGCTCGGCCTGGATGTAGACCGGATACTGCATGAACAGGTCCACGTTCTGGCCCACGGTGCCCTGGAGCGAATTCTCCAGGGGGATGACGCCCAGCTCGGCCGCGCCCTCGCTCACGGCCCGGAAAATCTCCTCGAAGGTGCTCTTGGGCGTAAGCTGGGCCGAGTGTCCAAGGTACTCCTGGGCCGCCAGGTGGGAGAAGGTGCCCTCGGGTCCGAGGAAGACCACCCGCTCGGGCCGCTGCAGGGTCCGCGAGGAGGAGAGGATTTCACGGTAGATGGCGCGCAGGTGCTTCTCGGGCAGGGGCCCGGGATTGTCGTGCACCAGGCGGGCCAGGAGGTCCTTCTCGCGGAAGGGCTTGAAGATCTGCTCCTGGGCGTCGGACTTGACCCGGCCAACGGCCAGGCTGACGGCCGCCCGTTGGTTGAGCAGCTCCACGATGCGCTCGTCCAGGGAGTCGATGCGCTCGCGCAGGTCGGCCAGTCCGCCGGCGTTCTTGTCCGTGGCCTGGTCCATGTCAGCCTTCCTTGATGTCTTCACGGATGCGCATGCCGAAGTGGCGTCCCGCCTCGTCCGTGCGCACGAGAACCTCGTCGCCCTCGCGCAGCGTGACCACGCTCACGGGCTCCCCGCCGGGCTTGGTCAGGCGGATGGTCTCGGCGTTCTGCAGGAAGACGTGCCCGGTCCGCTCCCCGGCCTTGGCCGTGATGAGCAGCATGGGGCGGACTTCGACCTTGAGCCGTCCCACGGTGGCGATGCTCGTCTCGCCCGTGGCGTCCACCACGAGCACGTCGCGCCCGGCGGCGAGCTCCTCCAGGTAGCAGGTCTTGTCCCCGGGCAGGGAGCAATAGGCGTGCACGGCCCCGGCGTTGACCCGGAAAGGCCGGGCCGCCACGTAGGGGTTGGACTCGGTCTCGGCGTGCACCAGGAAGGTGAAGGCGCTGGAGTCGCCCACCAGCATGCCCTGGCCCCGCTTCAACATGGAGATGGTGTCCACGCAAACCCGGTGGCCGAGCCCGGCGTGGCGGATTTCCGTGACCACGGCCGGGACCAGGGGAACCACGCCCTGGGACAGCTTGACCTCACGCACGATGGTCTTCAGCTCCTTGGCCGCCTCGGGCAGGACCACGAGCACGTCCGCGCCGCGCTCCAGGATGCCGGCGGCCAGCCGCGCCCGGTCCAGGGACTCCACCTCCAGGGCCACGTCCGGGACCTGGGCCAGGATGTTCTCCACGGGGATGATCTCCCAGCCCTTGGCCAGGGCCAGCGGCTCCCCGGCCTTGAGGCGGCGCACGGCCTCCTCCTCGTCGACCTTGGAGTCGAGCGCCAGGGAGGGCAGCTCCTCGGGCGTCAGCACCCGCACCCGGCCCAGGGCGCGCACGTCCTCGACCTTGTCGGCGCTGGCGAGCACGGCGTCCACGCCGGACTCCAGGGCCAGGGTCAGCAGCGTCTTGTCGAACGGCAGGGCCTTGAAGACGATGGTTTTCATGCTACTCCTCGCCCGCGATGGCCAGAGCCTCGTCCACGGGCATGTTCTCGTGGACCACGCCGCGCAGCGCGCGGGTCAGGGCTCCCGGGTCCTTGTGCTGGAAGACGTTGCGGCCCACCGAGAGGCCCGCGCCGCCCGCGGCCACCGAGTCGCGGACCATTTCCAGGAAGGCGCGGGTGCTGTTCAGCTTGGGGCCGCCCGCGATGACCACCGGGATGCAGCAGGAGGCCACGACCCGGGCGAAGGTCTCGGGGTCGCCGGTGTAGGGGACCTTGACCACGTCCGCGCCCAGCTCCATGCCCACCCGGGCGCAGTGGGCCACCACTTCGGGGTCGAACTCGTCGGTGATCTTGGGGCCCCGGGCGTAGACCATGGCCAGGAGCGGCATGCCCCACTCGTTGGCCCGGGAGGCGATGGTGCCCAGGTCGTGGAGCATGGTCGGCTCGGTCTCGTCGCCCAGGTTCACGTGCACGGACACGCCGTCCGCGCCCAGGCGGATGGCGTCCTCCACGCTGGCGCAGAGGGCCTTGGCGTTGGGGAAGGGAGAAAGCGTGGTGCTGGCGGAGATGTGCACGATGAGGCCGATGTCGCGGCCGCGGTTGCGGTGGCCGCAACGGACCAGGCCCTTGTGCATGAGCACGGCGTTGGCCCCGCCGTCGGCCACGGACGAGACGGCCGAGCGCATGTCCACCAGGCCCTTGATGGGGCCTACGGTGACGCCGTGGTCCATGGGCACGACGATGGTCCTTTGGGTCTCGCGGTCAAAAATGCGTTCCAAGCGGATGGATTTGCCCAGATGCATACCCTGTTCCCTCCTGTTTCTCGCCCCTTTCGGGTGCGGGAGCCCTGGCGGCCGAAACAAGAAGGGCCGCCGGCTTGCGCCTGCGGCCCTTTCTGAAGAGGCTTGGTTGTCTGCAGAGAACCCTTGTCTACAGTGCACCTCTCCCGAGACCGCAAGCGCGGGTGCGCCAATAATACCAATAGGTAAAAAAGCTGTTGGCTTGCGGCTTGGAGAAGTTCATACGCAATGGCCTATCCCAGCCACCGGCGGGCTGTCAACATTTTTCTCGGATCAGGCCGATAAATTTTTTTAAAATTCATTATTTCCCTTTTTTGCAGTCGGTCACGGGAGTCAACGCAATTTGCATGGTGTATATTTTACATTTTTAGCATTTTATTTCTACAAAGCCTGACATGATTGTTATTATTTTTACATTTTTGGATGACAAGGACCGTGTTTTATTAAACTTCATTAATTAATTCAATATATTATAATATTGGCCCGGCATTTGCTCTCTCCAGCACAACCATCCCGCACCTTTCAAGGAGGAAGCGTATGTCGTTCATCACGTCGTCCACCGGATCTCGGCTGAGGGGGGCCCTCTGGGGGGCGGCCCTGTTCGGTCTCGCCCTCGCTCCCACGCTGGCCCTGGCCCAGGATCAGCCCGCCGGGGCCGCCTCGGCCGCCGAAGCCGCCGTGGAGTATCTCACGCAGACCAACGCCAACATCATGTGGACCCTGATCGCATCAATCCTGGTCATGTTCATGCAGGCCGGCTTCGCCATGGTCGAGGTGGGCCTGACCCGGGCCAAGAACGCGGGCAACATTCTCATGAAGAACATGTTCGACTTCGCGGCCGGTTCCGTGACCTTCTACATCCTCGGCTTCGGCCTGATGATGGGCGCGGACCACGCCGGTAGCTTCGGCTTCTCCAACTTCAACCTCTCCGAATGGACCCCGGCCACGCCCGAGGGACTCTGGGGCTTCACCTTCTGGTTCTTCCAGTGCGTGTTCGCGGCCACGGCCACGACCATCGTGTCCGGCGCCATCGCCGAGCGCACCAAGTTCGTCTCCTACCTCATCCTGTCCGTGGTCATCACCGGCCTGATCTACCCCATCTCCGGCCACTGGATCTGGGGCGGCGGCTGGCTCTCCAAGCTCGACGCTCCGATGATCGACTTCGCGGGCTCCACCGTGGTCCACTCCGTGGGCGGCTGGGTCGCCCTGGCCGGAGCCATCCTCATGGGCCCGCGCATCGGCAAGTACACGCCCGACGGCAAGTCCCGCGCCATTCCCGGCCACAACATGGCCCTGGTCGCCCTGGGCGTCTTCATCCTCTGGTTCGGCTGGTTCGGCTTCAACCCGGGCAGCACCGTGGCCGCCCAGGCCAACATCGCCCTCATCGCCGTGACCACCAACCTGGCCGCCTGCACCGGAGCCCTCGGCGCCATGCTCACCGCCTGGGTGCGCTACGGCAAGCCGGACGTGTCCATGAGCTTCAACGGCGCCCTGGCCGGTCTGGTGGCCATCACCGCCGGCTGCGCCAACGTGAGCCCGGACGGGGCCATGATCATCGGCGCCATCGCGGGCGTCGTGGTGGTCCTCTCCGTGGACTTCATCGACAAGGTGCTCAAGATCGACGACCCGGTGGGCGCCATCTCCGTGCACGGCGTCTGCGGCGCGCTCGGCACGCTCTGCGTGGGCCTGTTCGCCAGCCCGGACTACGGCGGGGTCGCCGGACTGTTCTACGGCGGCGGCCTGACCCAGTTCATCAGCCAGGCCCTCGGCGTGGGCAGCGTGTTCATCTGGGCCTTCGGCGCCGGCCTGGTGGTCTTCTACATCCTCAAGCTGACGGTCGGCATCCGCGTGCCCGCCGAGGAGGAGATCAAGGGCCTGGACATCACCGAACACGGCCAGGAAGCCTACAGCGGCTTCCAGATCTTCACCACCGAGTAGCCGGAAGCCCGCAATACAAGGAGGAACTCACCAATGAAGCTCATCATCGCCTACATCCGGCCCGATCGCCTGAACGCGGTCAAGCAGGAGCTGTACGCCAGGGAAATCTACTCCCTCTCCGTGACCAACGTGCTGGGAGCCGGACGCCAGAAGGGATTCACCGAAACCTACCGCGGCGTGGTCATGGAAGTGAACCTGCTCAAGAAGGTTCGCCTGGAGATCGGCGTCAACGACGACTTCCTGGACAAGGCCATCGAGGCCGTCATGAAGGGAGGCCAGACCGGCAAGGAGGGCGACGGAGTGATCTTCGTCCTGGACCTGGCCCGGGCCCTGCGCATCCGCACCGGCGAGGACGGCATTCTCTGATCCTCGGCCCGGTCGACAAGGGGGGCGGCTTCGGCCGCCCCTTTTTTTCGCCCCGCGCGGGCATGAAAAAAGGCGGGGTCGACCCCGCCTTTTTCTTGATTCAATGCCGCGATCCGCGAGCTACAGCTTGCAGGCGGTGCGCAGATCGGCCGCCGCGTCGGTCTTTTCCCAGGTGAACTCGGGCAGCTCGCGGCCGAAGTGGCCGTAGTTGGTGGTCAGCTTGTAAATGGGACGGCGCAGGTCCAGACGCTTCAGGATGAAGTACGGACGGAGGTCGAAGACCTCGCGCACGGCCTTGGTCAGCACGTCGTCGGCCACCTGGCCGGTGCCGTGGGTGGTGCAGACCACGCTGACGGGATCGGCCATGCCGATGGCGTAGGCGATCTGGACCTCGGCCACGTCGCCCAGGCCGGCGGCCACGATGTTCTTGGCCACGTAGCGGGCCATGTACGCGCCGGAGCGGTCCACCTTGGAGGGGTCCTTGCCGGAGAACGCGCCGCCGCCGTGGGCGCCCGCGCCGCCGTAGGTGTCCTGGATGATCTTCCGGCCGGTGAGGCCGCAGTCGCCCACGGGGCCGCCGATGACGAACCGGCCGGTGGGGTTCACGTAGATCTTCAGCTTGTCGTCGATGAGGTTCTCGGGAAGGGTCTTGAAGATGACTTCCTTCTTGATCGCCTCGACGAGGTCGCCGTGGCTGATGGACTCGTCGTGCTGCGCGGAGCAGACCACGTTGTCGATGCGCACGGGCTTGCCGTTGGCGTATTCCACGGCCACCTGGGTCTTGCCGTCGGGACGCAGGAACTTGAGGACGCCCTCCTTGCGCACCTTGGTCAGGCGCTGGGAGAGCTGGTGGGCGTAGTAGATGGGCGCGGGCATCAGCGTGGGGGTTTCCTTGCTGGCGAAGCCGAACATCATGCCCTGGTCGCCGGCGCCCTGCTCCTCGGGCTTGGTGCGGTCCACGCCCTGGGCGATGTCCGCGCTCTGCTTGTCGATGGAGGACATGACCGCGCAGGTGGCGTAGTCGAAGCCCATGTCGGAACTGTTGTAGCCGATGCCCTTCACCGTCTCTCGGACGATGGCGGGCAGGTCCGCGTAGGCGCTGGTGGTGATCTCACCGGCGATGAAGGCCATGCCGGTGGTGACGAGCGTCTCGCAGGCCACGCGGGCGTTGGGGTCCGGGCCGATGAGGGCGTCCAGGACGGCGTCGGAGATGGCGTCGGCCACCTTGTCCGGGTGTCCCTCGGTCACGGACTCGGAAGTGAACATGTAGCGGCTCTTGGGCGAAATCATGCAGTCCTCCAGTATATCAGGTAATGATTCATCAGCGGGCCGCCTCGGGCCTGTTGGCGGCACCCACACGTATGACCCTGGGCTTGTGGCTCGCGATCTCGTGCGGCTCAAGCTCCAGGTATGTCACCAGGATGACTCTCTGCCCGGGCTCGCCCTTGTGCGCGGCGGCCCCGTTCAGGCAGATCTCTCCCGGATTTCCGGGGATGGCGTAGGTGGTCAGCCGCTCCCCGTTGTCCAGGTTGTACACGTCGATTCGCTCGTAGGGCAGGATTCCCACCGCGTCGAGCAGGGCCGGGTCCACGGAGATGCTGCCCTCGTATTCCAGGTTGAGGGACGTGAGGGTCGCTCCGTGGATCTTGGCGCTCATGAACGTACGTCTGGGCATGAACTTTTAAACCTCGAGAAGGATATTGTCTATAAGGCGGGCTTTACTCATGTGCAAGGCCACGGCCAGGAGCGCCCGGCCGCGGATTTCCGTCACCGGCTCCATCGAGTCGGGGTCCACGACCTCGGCGTAGTCCAGCCGGGACATGGGCATCTGCTCGGCGTAGAAGGCGCGCAGCCGGGCCGTGAGGTCGGCCACGGAACGCAGGCCGCCCCCCGCCCACTCGGACGCCGCCAGGAGCCCCTTGCGGATGGCCGGGGCCGCCCGCCGCTCCTCGGGCGTGAGGTAGACGTTGCGCGAGCTCAGGGCCAGGCCGTCGTCCTCGCGCACGATGGGCCGTCCGACAACTTCCAGCGGGAAGTTCAGGTCGCGGACCATGCGCCGGATCAGGGCCAGCTGCTGGAAGTCCTTCTCCCCGAACGCGGCGAAGCTCGGCTGGGTCAGGAGGAAGAGCTTGCCGACCACCGTGGCCACGCCCCGGAAGTGAATCGGCCGGGTGGCCGCGCACAGCCCCCGGGCCAGGCTCGGCACCTCGATCCAGGTGGCATGGTCCGGGGCGTACATGGCCCCGGGATCGGGCGTGAAGAGCAGATCGACGCCGTGCTCGCGGGCCAAGGCCGCGTCGCGCTCGGGATCGCGCGGGTAGCGGGCCAGATCCTCGTTGGGGCCGAACTGCGTGGGGTTGACGAACAGGGAGACCACCAGCCGGTCCGCCCTGGACCTGGCGTAGTCCATGAGCGAGAGATGCCCGGCGTGAAAGTAGCCCATTGTGGGAACCAGACCGACGACAAGGCCCCCGGACCGCCAGTTCAGGCAGGTCCTCTGGAGCGCGAGGGGATCGCGGATGATGTCCATAACTGGGCTTGCAGCTACCCCCTTTTGGCGGCCTTGTCCACATCACCGGGGCCGGGGCCCCTGAATCCTCTTGAGCAAACAGGTTTGTCAAGATAAAGACAGGGGTTATGCACGCCCATAAAGACCCCTTCGCCGACGGCCCCCTGCTCCTGGACCGGCGCGATCTCGTGGAATACGAGCACGCGCTCAAGGACGCCCTGCGCCGGTTCCTGCCCTTCACCTCCTACAGCCTCTTCTTCCCCCGCCAGGGCGAGGACGAGGGGACCTTCGCGGCCGAATACCGCGCGGCGGACGGGGAGCTTCTGCTGCCCCTGGTCCTGCGCGGGCGGCTCCTGGCCTGGTTCATGGCCCGGGGGGTGAAGCTGGCCGCGCCCAAGAGCTCCCTGCGCTACCTCCAGGAGCTGGCCTCCTCGGTGCTGGAGCGGCTGCGGCTCCACAAGCAGGCCATCACCGACCCGCTCACCGGCCTGACCAGCCGCCGGCGCTTCCACCAGGATCTGGTCCTGGAGATCGGGCGCATCAAGGGCTGCCTCATGCCCGCCTCGGGCCAGCGCCTGGACGCCGACCTGCCGAGCTATTCCGGCTGCCTGGGCCTCGTGCTCATGGACCTGGACTGCTTCCAGCGCATCAACGAGAACTACGGCTACGCCACGGGCGACCACATGGTGGCCGAGGTCGGCGCGGTCCTCGCCCGGGTCTGTCCCAAGCACGTGGTGGCCGCCCGGCTCCAGGACGACGCCTTCGCCCTGCTCCTGCCCGACGCCACCCCCAGGGTCTGCTTCCAGCTGGCCGAGATGGTCCGCGAGGAGGTGGGCAAGCTGGCCGTGATCGACGACCTTTCCGGCGACCGCCTCCAGGTCTCGGCCAGCCTGGGCGCCATCAACTATCCCCAGGGCCTGTCCGGGGCCCAGCTCAAGCGCTCCGACGCCGAGCAGGCCCGCATCCTCCTGCGCAAGGCGCGCAAGGCCGTGGCCACGGCCAAGGACCACGGCCGCGACCGGGTCTTCGCCTACGCCGACGTGCTCAAATCCGGCGGCCGCGTGCTGGAGGTCCTGCCCATGAACCGCCTCTCCACCAGCCTGGGCCGCTCCGTGGACGCCCAGGAGGGGCAGCGCTTCCTGGTCTGGTCCCCCAAGTACCAGAAGACCGCCGAGGCCAGGCTCAGCGAGGAGGACCGCCTGCTGGGCCGCTACCCCACGCTCTACAAGGGCGAGGTCGTGCTCACCGTGGCCCAGGACGAGATGAGCTTCGCCGAGGTCCTGCACACCTCCGACCCGTCCTGGACCGTGGAGCCCGGCGATCGCCTGACCCTCATCCAGGACAGCGAGAGCTTCTTTGACAATGAAACCGCCGCCGAGGGCGCGGCAGCGCAAAAGGACATGCTCACCGGACTCTATTCCTACCGCGACTTCCTGGCCTTCTTCGCCCGCGCGCGGCTGAAGCCCGAACGCTTCTGCCTGGCCCTGGCCCGCATCCAGGACCAGCCCGGCGACCGCACCCCCAACTTCCAGAAGCACATGGACGGCCTCGTGCTCCAGGCCAGCGAACTGGCCGCCGAAATCCTGGGCGGTTCCCCGGCGGGCGGCCGCTTCGGCCTGGCCGGACTGGCCTATTTCCTGCCCGACCGCGACCCGGAGGAGGTCCTGGCGGCAATGCGCACGCTCTGCTCCCAGGCCGCCGAGCGCCTGTCCCTGAACCTGGCCGTGGGCACGGCCTGCCACCCCTATCTCAACTTCACCCGGGCGGACATCCTGGACAACGCCCGCAAGGCCCTGGACCACGCCCTGCTCCTGCCCCCTCCCCGGGCCGCCCTGTTCGACTCCGTGTCCCTGAACATCGCGGCCGACAAGCTCTACATGGACGGCGACATCTTCGGGGCCGTGGACGAATTCAAGCGCGCCCTGCTGGCCGACGAGAACAACGTCACGGCCCGCAACTCCCTGGGCATCTGCCTGGCCCAGCTGGGGCGCTTCGACCAGGCCCGAAGCCACTTCGAGCAGGTCATCGCCCGGGACAAGCACGACATCATGGCCCACTACAACCTGGGCCGAGCCTGCCAGCGGCTGGGCGACGTCCGCCGGGCGCGCGAGGCCTACCGCCGCTGCCTCAAGCTCGACCCGAACCACGTCTACAGCCTGATCCGCCTGGGCACCCTGGCCGAGGCCGAGAACAAGCTGGCCCAGGCCGAAAAGCTCTACGCCCAGGCCGCCGAGCTGCCCGAGGGCCGGGAGCGGGTCCTGCGCCACCTGGCCCGGGTCTGCCTGGCCCGGGGCGAGCGCGACCGCGCCCGCGAGTACCTGCATCTGGCGCTCAACGCCAACCACAACGACGCCCTGGCCATGCACCTGCTGGCCCGGCTCTACCTGGAGTCCGGGGAAGACCCGCAGATCGCGGAGGTCCTGGCCCGCCAGAGCGCGGCCCTGGCCCCGGACCGCGAGGAGTACTGGCGGACCCTGGCCCAGGCCCTGAACGCGCAGGGCAAGGACGAGGAGGCGGCCAAGGTGGAGACGCGACTTATATAAATCTATATTATATATATTAATCAAATTTATTATGCTGTTATTCTCTATTTACATATATCTGAAACTCACATAGTTTTTTTTCGCAAACCTGCGCGAGGCGGCCTCGCGACGCTGCTTTTCCCCCTGATTCCGGCGTAGCGGCCGAAGAATTCCAATGACGCATATATCGCATACATAACTTTATAGATGCATGCGCACCACTGGATGATGACGGAACAGAAGCATCCGAAACCGACGGAGAGGGTGCTCCGTGTCTGGACCTCCGTCATCGAAACGCTGGGGGACATGCCTTTTTTTCTCGCGATCCAGCGGGGCATGGCTCTCACCCTGCCTCTGATCCTTGTCGGAGCGGCGTCGCTCACCCTCAGGCACTTCCCACTTCCTGCTTTCCAACTCCTGTTGGACTCTGCCGTGGGCCAAGGTTGGCGCATTCTTTGCGATGATCTCGTGGACGGATCTTTCGGCATCGCCTCCCTGGCGCTTCTCTGCACCTTCAGCGGCACCCTCGCGGCGATCCGCAACCAACGGCAGGCAGGACCGGCGCTGAGTCCGATCCTGACTGCCACGGTTTCACTGTCCTGTTTCTTCGTGCTGACCGTCCCGGGAAAAAACAACGCGTGGCAGACGCTCTTCTCCCTGGATCGGGGCATGCTGTTGGCGCTTTGCGTGGCGGCGGGGGGAAGCGGCCTCTTCCTGCGCCTTTCCCGCCTCCGCTTTCTGCGGCCCCGGCTCATGACGGTGGGGAACGACCCCGTCATACGCGACGTCCTGTCCGGCATGCCTGCGGCGATGCTCACCATCGTCGCGTTCGGCCTGCTCCGGATGTTGCTTCTCTCACTCGACGTCGTGGACCCCCGCACCGCCCTGGACACCCTGTTGGCCCAGCCCTTCTCCAAGGCCGGCGACGACCTGGGCACAGCCCTGGGCTACGCCGGGCTGTCCCAGCTTTTTTGGTTCGTTGGCGCGCACGGGCCGAACGTGCTTTTCGCCGTCGAGGATAAAATTCTGATTCCAGCGGGCATCGCCAACGCGACGGCGGCGATCGTAGGCCAGAGCCCAGCCTTCGTCTTCACCAAGGCGTTCTTCGACGCCTTCACCCGCATGGGCGGCTCGGGCTGTACGCTCAGCCTCATCCTCGCCATCATGCTCAAGAGTCGGGACGGCGGCGCCCGCAAAATCTGCCTGCTCGCGCTGCTCCCCTCTCTGTTCAACGTAAACGAGCCCCTACTCTTCGGCATCCCCCTGGTCTTGAACCCACTGTATTTCATCCCTTTTCTCCTTGTCCCCATGATCCAGACCCTAGTCGCCTTCTCCGCCACAAGCATCGGACTGCTGCCCCACACCCTGGCCGGGATGCCCTGGACCACGCCCGTGCTGCTCAGCGGATACACGGCCACGGGCTCTCTCGCCGGTCCAGTCATACAGATCGTCAACCTCGCCCTCGGCGCGGCTCTGTATTTGCCCTTCGTCCACCTTTCCGACCAACTGCGCCAACGTCAGGGACACCGGACGATCGACCTGCTCCTGCTCGCCGCCAACGGAGGCGGACCGCGCCTCGGGGGGCGAAAATGCCTCGACCTCGTCGGCGAGGGAGGGCGCGCCGCCAAGGCCCTGGCAGAAGACCTGGAGTGGGCCCTGATTCACGACAATCAGCTTTTTCTCCAGTATCAGCCCCAGGTCGAGGCCGAAACCGGCCGGGTGCATGGAGTGGAGGCGTTGCTGCGCTGGCGGCACCCCATCTACGGACAAATTCCCCCCTCCGTCGCGGTCGCCTTGGCCGAGGACACGGAACACATTGGGAGGCTGGGGATGTTCGTTCTGAACGAGGCATGCGCCCAGCGGGCCGCGTGGAGAGACTTGGCCCCGAACGATCTCGGCATCTCGGTGAACGTCTCGCCTCGGCAATTGCTGGATCCGTTCTTCGCCCAAAAGGTCATGGACATCCTGCGCGCCAACGACTTGCCGCCAAGGCTTCTTGAACTGGAAATCACGGAATCCACCGTGCTCGAACCCAACGCCCTCACCCTAGATACGCTGAACGGCCTGAGGAATAGCGGAGTGCGGGTGGCCATTGACGACTTCGGGATGGGGCACGTTTCGCTGAGATATTTACGGGAATTTCCAGTGGACACGGTGAAGATCGACCGTTCCCTGACTGCGGCGGCTCCGGGGGCTGTCAACGAACACATCGTGAGCAGCATCGTGGAGTTGAGCCGCACGCTCGGCTTCCTCACCGTGGTGGAGGGTGTGGAGACGCCGGAGCAGGTGGAACGTTTCCGAACACTCGGCTGCTCCCTCTTCCAAGGATATCTCTTCAGCGCTCCGGTCTCCGGCGAAGATTGTCTGGCGTTTTTCAAAAAAAGGTCGGCAGCTCGCTCCTCCTCATCCCGCCAAACTCCTCTCCTCCGGCCCGCTGGACATGGCTGAAGCGGCGGCTCAGGCCGCGTCGGCACCGCAAGGCCCGCGGCTGGGCTAGCCCTTCCAGGCGATGAGGATGAGCGCGGCCAGGGCCAGGAACGGTCCGAAGGGCACGGCCGTCCTGAGTCCGTCGGCGTCCGGGCGGCGGAGATAGAACACGCCGGCGGCCAGGGCCGTGACCCCGGCCAGGATGAAGAGCAGGGGCAGGGCCAGGGGCCCCGTCAGCGCGCCGATGGAGAGCATGAGCTTCACGTCGCCCAGCCCCAGGCCCTCGACCTTGCGCAGGCGCATGTGCGCGAAGCGCAGAATCCAAAGAAAGGCCGCGCCCGCCAGGGCCCCGATGAGAGGCTCCAGCCAGCCCCGGCCGAGGAGCCAGGCCGCCGCCGGATAGGCCAGGGCCGCCGCCGGAAGGGTCAGGAAGTCGGGCAGCAGGAAGCTGTCCAGGTCGATGAACGCGGCCGTGATGCAGGCCCAGCCGAAGGCCCCGTATACCGCGAAGGCCCAGGACGGGCCGAAGCGCCAGGCCAGAATCCCGAACCACAGGCCGCAGGCCAGTTCGATGAGCAGGTTGCGGACGCCGATGGGCGCGCCGCAGCCCCGGCAGCGGCCGTTCTGGAGCAGGTAGCTGAGCACCGGGATGTTCTCGCCCCAGGTCAGGGTCCGGCCGCAGGAGTCGCAGAAGGAGCGGGCCGGGGAGAGGATCGAGACCTCGGCCAGCCAGCGGTGGGCCACGCAGCCGGCGAAGCTGCCCAGGGCCAGGCCCAGGATCGCGGCCGGAAGGACCAGAAGCCAGTCGCCCCCGGTCATCGCCGCCCCCCCCCATGTCTCTTGAACTGCGCCGTTTTTTGCTGCATGTAGGGGCGGGTATCCCAATTCCCGGGGTCGGGCAAGACCCCTCGCAAGGAGCGCGCGTCCCATGCCCAAGAAACACCGCTTTCTGCCCCACCTGCAGCCCGAACAGATCGCCCGCATCCAGGACGAGGGCCTGCGCTGGACCGTGGCCCACGCGGCCAAGGGCAGTCCATACTACCGCAAGAAGTTCAAGGAGGCCGGAGTCGATCCGGCCGGGATCAGGGGCCTGGACGACCTGCGCGCCCTGCCCTTCACCACGGCCCAGGACCTCCAGGAGGGCTACCCCCTGCCGCTGCTCTCCGTGCCCGAGGAGGAGGTGGTGCGCATCCACGCCTCCAGCGGCACCACGGGCAAGCGCAAGGTCCTGGCCTACACCCAAAACGACATCGAGACCTGGAAGGAGATGTTCGCCCGCTGCTACGAGCTGGCCGGACTGACGCCCAGGGACCGCGTGCAGATCTGCGTGGGCTACGGCCTGTGGACCGCCGGGAGCGGCTTCCAGCTCGGCTGCGAGCACTTCGGGGCCATGGCCGTGCCCGTGGGCCCGGGCATGCTGGACATCCAGCTCCAGATGCTCGTGGACATGCGGACCACCTGCCTCTGCTCCACGGCCTCCATGGCCCTGCTCATGGGTGAGGAGGTGGAGCGCCACGGCCTGCGCGGCAAGCTGGCGCTCAAGCGCTGCATCTTCGGCTCCGAGGCCCACACGCCCAAGATGCGCCGCCAGTTCGAGCGCGCCCTGGGCCTGGAGGCTAGCTTCGACATCTCCGGCATGACCGAACTCTACGGCCCGGGCGCGGGCCTGGAGTGCGAGGCCCGCAACGGCATCCACTACTGGGCCGACCTGTACATCGTGGAGATCCTCGACCCGGCCACGCTCGAACCCGTGGAGCCCGGCAAGGTGGGCGAGATGGTCGTCACCTCCTTGCGCAAGGAGGCCGCCCCACTCGTCCGCTACCGCACCCGCGACCTGACCCGGCTCCTGCCCGGGGCCTGTTCCTGCGGGCTGTGCCTGCCGCGCCACGACCGCATCCAGGGCCGCTCCGACGACATGTTCATCTTCCGGGGCGTGAACGTCTACCCCGGCCAGATCGCGGCGGTGCTGGAGAAATTCCGGGAGTTCTCCTCGGAATACCAGATCTGCCTGCGCCGCAAGGAGGGCCTGGACCACATGAAGGTGCGGCTGGAAAGGCTGCCCGGCGCGGAGGGAGACCCCGACGCCCTGGCCAAGGCCGTGTCCGACGAGATCAGGCGGCAGATACTGGTGCGGGGCGAGGTGGAAGTCCTGGTCCCCGGCGCGCTGCCGCGCAGCTTCTCCAAGACCAAGCGGGTCGTCGACGACCGGGACAAGGAGTAGCGCCGCCCCGGCGCGCCCGAAACACCCCGGCGAGGAGGCAGCCGTGCCCACGCTCTCCCGGCGCGCCGAGCGCCATGTGGTCATCGACCGCCGCCCGGGCCACTATCTCTGCTTCCCGGACGTCTGCCGCGCGGACGACGGCCGCCTGCTCGTGGCCTACAACGAATTCGACCGGCACGTAGGCACGCGCCGCCGCCTGCTCCTGCGGGAGAGCGCCGACCACGGCCGCTCCTGGTCCGAGCCGCGCATCCTGCGGGCGGAAAACGGCCACTGCCCGCGCTTCTCCCGGCTCTCCTCCGGCCAGATGACCCTCTCCGACGACGCGGGCTCGCTCCTGTTCTGGAGCGCGAACCAGGGCCGCGACTGGTGCTCCCAGCACATGGCCGGGGTGTCCCACGGCCTGCTGGACCGCATCCTGGAGCTGGGCGCCGACACCCTCCTGCTCACGGGCCACGCGGCGCGCGGCGGCGTCGCCCTGCCCGCGACGCGCCAGCCGCTCATCGAGCAGATGGTCTACCGCTCCACCAACCGAGGCCAGACCTGGGCGCCCTGGACGGTCCTGGCCCGCGACCCGAACCTCATGCTCTGCGAGGCGAGCATGGTCCGCCTGCCAGACGGGACCATCCTGGCGCTCATGCGCGAGAACAGCTTCGTCTACGAGCCCATGTACGCCTGCGTTTCGACGGACGACGGGGACACCTGGTCCGAGCCCCGGCCCACGCCGCTCATCGGCCACCGGCCCACCCTGGGGCTGACCTCCGGCGGTGGATTGCTGGCCACCTACCGCAACCTGGGACCGGACGGCGGTACGGCGGCCTGGCTGGGGAGCGTCGAGGAGCTCTGCTCGGACTTCATGGTCCACGGCCTGGCCCCCTCGCCCGGCAACCCCGCGCTCACGGAGGACGGCCTGCTCATCCGCAACGCAAACGGCCCCGAGGCCCCGGCGCGCTATGCCCTGCGGCCCATCACCGATCCGCAACGGGCCGTGGCCGAGCTGGAGGCGCGGGTGCTCTGCCGGGCCGCGGAGACGAACGGCTGCGGCCTGCGCTTCGGCGTCTGGTGGAAGATCTTTCCGGACCGCATCGTGGCCGAACTGCCCGACGCCGAACCGGTGCGCCTGCGCCGGGGCCGGTTCCAGAACATCCGGCTGGTCTACGCCGGGGGCGTGGTCTCCCTGTTCGTCAACGGCAGGCCGCGCCAGGAGATTTCCGTGGACGCCCGCGCGGCGGACACCCGGCCCATGGTCTTCGGCACGCGCCACGCCTCGGAAGAGAACGGCGGGGAACACGTCTGGCAAAGCCTGCGGCTGCGCATCACGGAGCCGCGCTACGACCGGACCTACCGCTGGGATTGGAACGCCGGGCAGGGGCTGCCCGACGCCCAAGCCCGGGCCCGGGTGCTGGAGCTGGCCAACGACCGCAAGGCCAGCCCCCCGGACTACGGCTACTCCGGCTGGTGCGAGCTGCCCGACGGACGCTTCTTCTGCGTCTTCCACCACGGCGGCGGGGACTCCCCGGACTACCGGCCCGGGTTCAGCTCGCACGTGCGCGGCTGTTGGTTCGAGGCGTCTGATTTCGATAAATGAGTGCTTGGCGAAAGAGGCCGGCGCGGCTATGATGCGTCACCTCACGCCCGCACAGACAAGGAGAGTGGAATGGAATTCGAGAGCGCCAAACAGGGCAAGGCCGTGGTGATCAAGGCCAAGGGACGCATGGACGCGGCCTCGGCCCCGGAGTTCGAGGCCGAATGCGGCCGGTTCATCGACCAGGGCGAGACGCTTCTGGCCGTGGACCTGGGCGGCGTGGACTACCTGAGCAGCGCCGGGCTGCGCAGCATCCTGGCCGCAGCCAAGCGGCTCAAGGCCCGCCAGGGCGAAATCCGCTTCTGCGGCCTCTCCGGCATGGTCCAGGAAGTCTTCTCGGTTTCCGGCTTCTCGTCCATGTTCCAGGTCCGCCCGAGCCTGAACGACCTGCTCGGCGACTGACCTCCCCGCCTACCGCCGGGGGCAGTCCCGGCAGATGGTCGCGTCGGCCGTCGCCTTGAGCGCGGCGGCCACGACCGCGTCCATCTCCTCCACGGGCACGGCCCCGGCCACCAGCACCCCGTTGATCAGGAACGAGGGCGTTCCATCCACGTTGAAGGAACCGGCTTCCTGCACGTCGCGGGCGATGCGGTCGGCCACCCGGCGGTCCTTGCGGTCGCGGGCCACCCGGGCGGGGTCGGCCCCGATCTCGCGCAACAGGGCCTTGAGCGCGTCCTCGCCGCCCGACTCCAGCTTCCCCCCCTCGGCGAAGGCCCGGTCGTGGAAGGTCCAGGCCAGGGCTTCGTCCCGCAGGGCCAGGGCCTCGAAGGTCTCGGCCAGTTCCATGGACATGGGGTGCAGGGGCAGATGCTTGAAGAAGAAACGGATGTCGCGCGGCCGCTTCTCCAGCAGCCGGCGGATGTTCGCCGCTCCCCGGGCGCAGTAGGGGCAGAGGAAGTCCGAGTAGGCCACGATGGTCACGGGCGCGTCGGGCGCGCCGAGCATGGGCCGGTCCGCGTCGATGGCGGGCTTCAGGGGATTGGCCAGGGCCTTGGCGTAGCGCTCGGCCTGCTCCTGGGAATGGCGTTCCCGGGCGGCCTGCTCCACGGCCCGCAGCACGTCCTCGTGGTGCTCCCGCACCACGTCCAGGACCAGGTCGGGATTCTCCCGCAGGGTCTTGCGGATCTCCTCGCGCAGGGAATCCCGCGCCACGGGGGACTTGGCCGCGCACCCGGCCAGCACCACGGCGGCCACGACCAGAACAAGCCAGCGACGAAGCATGCGCCCTCCTTCCGGGACCCCTCCCGACACGCGCGCGGGAGGCGATCCGTGCCCCCTCCTATCCTTTCCCGGCCCCGCAGCCAAGCCCCCCAGGGGTTCCTTGCGCCGGGAATCCTTCCTATACTATATACCAGGAACCAGGAAAAAGGATCGGATCATGGAGCGTTTCTTCACGCTGCGCTACGCCGCCCTGCTGGGCCTGCTCGCCCTCCTGGCCGCGCTGGCCTTCTGGAACATCCGCACGCTCTCGGCCCTGCACCAGGAGTCGGTCTACTTCATCGACCTCTCGGCCAGGCAGATGGCCCTGGCCCAGCGCCTGGCCGCCGACGCCGCGCGCCTGGACCTGGCCGACCCGGAGCAGCGGGCCCAGCTGGCCGAGACCCTGCGCAAGAACGCCGAGTTCATGGCCAACAGCCACGAGATGCTCACCGGCGAGGCCACCCGGCTGCCGGACCTCTACCGCGCCTCCGAGGCCCTGCGCACCGTCTACTACAAGCCGCCCTTCTTCCTGGACCAGCAGGTGCGGCGCTACCTCCAGACCGTCCGGGAACTGCTGGACGAACCCGACCCGGCGCGCCGCGCGGCGCTGCGCGACTCCCTGCTCCTGGCCGCCCGCGAGCACCTGCCCGAGGGCCTGCGCCAGGCCGCCAGGCTCTACCGCGACGAGGCCCACGAACGGGCCGCCTTCCTGCGCGGCCTCGGCCTGGGCATCCTGGCTCTGACCCTCGGCCTGCTGTTCCTGGACCTGTTCCTCATCTTCCGTCCCCTGTACCGGAAGGTCTCCGACGCGGACAGGAGCCTGAGCGAGATGGCCCGCCGCATGGAGGAGGCCTCCCGCACGGACGGCCTGACCTGCCTGCCCAACCGGGCCTGCATGCGCGAGACCCTGGAGCGCGAGCTGTCGGCCTCCCGGCGCTACGGCAACGCCCTGAGCCTGCTCCTCCTGGACATCGACCACTTCTCCCGCTTCAACACGGTCTACGGCCATGAGAGCGGGGACCGGCTCCTGGCCGAGGTGGCCCTGCTGCTGAAGAACAACCTGCGCCTTACGGACCACGTCTTCCGCTACGAGGGCGAGGCCTTCGCCGTGCTGGCCACCCAGACGCCCCTGGAGGGGGCCCTGGCCCTGGCCGAGAAGTTGCGCCGGGTGATCAAGGGCTGCGCCTTCGGCTCCCAGCCCCTGACCCTCAGCCTGGGCCTCACGGCCTACGCCGCCCAGGACGACGAGGAGAACCTCCTGCGCCGGGCCACCCAGGCCCTGAAGCGGGCCAAGGACAACGGCCGCGACCGCGTCGAAGTGGAGCCGTCGGCCGCATGACCTCCCTGCACTGGATCTTCCTGACCCTGGCCACGGCGGCCGACGTCTGGGCCGCCTGCCACGCCCTGCTCACCCAGCGCGACCCCCGCGCGGCCTGGGGCTGGATCGCGGCCACCCTGCTCCTGCCCGGCCTGGGCCCGGTGTTCTATTTCCTCTTCGGCATCAACCGCATCGAGGCCCGGGGCCGCAAGCTCCGGCGGCGTTCGCCCTTCGACCTCCAGGACCCGGACGGGCGGCTCCGGCCCGCCTGCCCCGTCTCCCGCCTGCCCGACGAGTTGGACGCCCTGGCGGCCCTGACCTACGCCATCACCGGCCGCTCCCTGACCGGCGGCAACTCCGTCGAATTCCTGGAGAACGGCGAGCAGGCCTACCCGCACATGCTCGGGGCCATCGAGCGCGCCCGGGAGCGGGTCTACCTCTCCACCTACATCTTCGAGGCCAACGCCGTGGGCCGACGCTTCATCAAGGCCCTGGAAGAGGCCGCCCGGCGCGGCGTGGACGTGCGCGTGCTGGTGGACGGCGTGGGCGAATGGACCCAGCTGCCCCTGGCCGGAAGCCTGCTCAAGCGGCGCAAGGTGCCCCTGGCCCGCTTCCTGCCGCCCCGACTCCTGCCGCCGAGCATGAACATCAACCTGCGCTGTCACCGCAAGATCCTGGCCGTGGACGGGGAGATCGGCTTCACCGGCGGCATGAACATCGGCGACCGCTACCTGGCGGGCCGCAAATGGCTCAAGACCCGGGTCACGGACACCCACTTCCTCCTGCGCGGGCCCGTGGTGGCCGAGATGGAGGACATCTTCCTCTGGGACTGGGGCTTCGCCACCGGCGAGGACACCGCTCCCCACGACCACGAGGACTACGTCCCGGCGGATTCCACGGTCTGCCGCTGCGTGCTGGACGGGCCCAACGATCCGGGCAACCGCCTGGTGGAGGTCTACTGCGCGGCCATCAGCTCGGCCCGGCGGCGGATACGGATCATGACCCCCTACTTCCTGCCGCCCCGGGAGATCGTCGCCGCCTTGCAGCTGGCCGTGAAGCGCGGGGTGGAGGTCACGGTCATCCTGCCGGAGCGCAACGACACGGCCGTGGTGCACTGGGCCGCGCGGCACGTCCTGCCGCACATCCTGAATCTCGGGGCCCGGGTCTACTACCAGCCGCCGCCCTTCGCCCACACCAAGCACCTGGTCATCGACGAGTCCTACGCCGTGGTCGGCTCGGCCAACCTGGACCCGCGCAGCCTGCGGCTCAACTTCGAGATGGTCCTGGAGCTGTTCGCGCACGAACCGGCACAAAAACTCATTGCGCATTTCGAAAAAATCCGCCATGTGTCGCGCGAACTGACGCCGGCCGACCTGGCCGAAAGGAACCTGCCCGCGCGGCTGCGCGACGCCTTCTGCTGGCTCTTCTCCCCATACCTCTAGGACCGGCCGGGCATTGACAGGACGCGGGAAAGTCTTAGTCTTCAGCAACACGGGCCCCGCCCGCCGAAAACGATGCGCAAGGCACTCACGGCCGTCATCGGCCTCGTCATAACGATCCTCGTCCTGCCCGGGGACGCCCTGGCCTGGGGGCCCGGCGTCCACTTGGCCGTGGGCGGAACCATCCTCGAAAACCTCGGCCTGGTGTCGCCGTTCATCGCCGACATCCTGGCCCGGCACCGCGACCTGTTCCTCTACGGCTCCATCAGCGCCGACATCTTCATCGGCAAGGGCTCGCGCATCCACGACGGCCACAGCCACAACTGGGACACCGGCTTCGCCCTGCTCCACTCGGCCCGCGACCCCGGACTGCGGGCCTACGCCTACGGCTACCTCTCGCATCTGGCCGCCGACACCGTGGCCCACAACTACTACGTGCCGAACATCCTGGCCGCCGCCCCCCAGCGCGGCAAGCTCGGCCACGTCTACCTAGAGATGCAGGCCGACCGCGCCGTGGATTGGAATCCCCGCCGGGCCCGACGCCTGTTCTCCGGCCCGTCCCGCGCCGCCGACGGCATCCTCCTGGACACCCTGCACAAGAACCGCCTGCCCTTCCTGTTCAGGAAGCAGGTCTTCAAGAACAGCCTGCGGGTCTGCGGCCGCAAGACCCTGGGCTCGTCCCTGGACCTCATCCAGCGGACCATGCCCTGGGCCGATTCCTCGGCCTACCTCGCCGACATGCTCGACCTGAGCCTGCGCGTGGTCGTGGACTTCTTCCGCCTGCCCCAGGCGTCCCCGGCCCTGGCCCTGGACCCCATCGGCAGCCGCAACCTGGAGATGGCCCGCCGCCTGTCCCGCAAGCCCGCGTTCCGGCGAAGCGAACTGCCGCTCCGGTTCCAGGTGGACGCCTGCCTGTCCTGCCTGCCGCCCCTGCCCGGAAACGAAAGCACGCGAGTCTGGGGTCTGGCCGCCAACCAGTGACCCGCCCAGGCGGGCAAGGTTCCGCATGCCCGGCGACATGATTCCCCCCCCGGAAAGCGTCGGCCGCCTGGCCGCGCTCGGCCGCTCCTTCCGGCACCGCAACTTCCGGCTCTACATCTTCGGCCAGATGATCTCCCTGGTGGGCACCTGGATGCAGGGCGTGGCCCTGTCCTGGCTCGTCTACCGGCTCACGGGCTCCAGCCTGGACCTCGGACTCCTGGGCTTCACCTCCCAACTGCCCCTGTTCCTCCTGCCCCTGCTGGGCGGGGCCCTGGCGGACCGCCTGAACCGTCGGCGCATCCTGGTGGGCACCCAGACCGCCTCCATGCTCCAGGCCGCAGTCCTGGCCGCGCTGACCCTCACCGGCCGGGTGGAGCTCTGGCAGGTCTACGCCCTGGCCGCGCTCCTCGGCTGCATCAACGCCCTGGACATGCCCACCCGACAGTCCTTCGTCGTGGAGCTGGTCGGCAAGGAGGACCTGCACAACGCCATCGCGCTCAACTCCTCGGTGTTCAACGCCGCGCGCGTGGTCGGCCCCTCCGTGGCGGGCATCCTCGTGGCCCTCATCGGCGAGGGCTGGTGCTTCCTGCTCAACTCCCTGAGCTTCGTGGCGGTCATCATCGGCCTGCTGGCCATCCGCCTGCCCCGCCGCGCCCCGGAGGCCTCCCGGGCCTCGCTGCTGGCCAACGTGCTGGAGGGCTGCCGCTTCGCCTGGAGCACGCCCTTCGTGCGCTCGGCCCTGCTCCTGCTCGGCACGGGCAGCATGCTCGGCGTATCCTACGTCACGCTCATGCCGGTGTTCGCGGGCGAGGTGCTCCACTCCGGCTCGCGGGGCCTGGGCATCCTGCTCGGCTCGGCCGGGCTGGGCTCCCTGGCGGCCGCCCTGACCCTGGCCGCCAGGCGCGGCGGCGCGGGGCTGGAAAAGCTCGTGCTCGGCGCGGCCGGAGGCTTCGGCCTGAGCCTGCTGCTCTTCTCCCTCTCCCGGAACTTCCTGCTCTCGGCCCTGCTCCTGGCCCCGGTGGGCTACTGCATGATCGTCTTCATGGCCGGGACCAACACCCTGCTCCAACTGCGCACGCCCGACGCCCTGCGCGGCCGGGTCATGTCCCTCTTCACCATGATGCTCATCGGCATGGCGCCCTTCGGCTCCCTGCTGGCCGGAACCCTGGCCCACCTGCTGGGCACGCCCCAGGCCGTGGGCCTCTGCGGCACGGCCACCCTGGCCGTGACCGTCATCTTCGGCAAGAACATCCTGCGCCTGAGCGCCTGAACAAGCCCTGAAATGCGGCCTCCCCCGGAGGCGGAAGACGCCGCCGGAGGAGGCCGGGGGGTGGGGAGGGGCGCCGGGGGAGCGGAATGGCGGAGGAGGTTCGCTCCCCTAGCGCAGGGCCAGCCGGACTCTCGTCATGTCCGGGGCCTCGAAGGATGAAAAGAAACGCCGCATGTCCTCCTCCCGGCCTTCCACGAGGACCGGGCCTTCCGACGCATCGGGGACGGACCTTCCGGTCAGCAGCCCGGCCAGGAAACCGCGCCCCAGGCGGGCGACGAAATCCGGGTGCTCGGGACGGCGGGAATGAAATTGGGCCACGCCGCGCCGGATCTCCAGGCCGCATTCCCCGGGAGCGTCCACGAACTCGAAGGCCCCGACCAGATGCGTCTCCAGGGTCCGTTCGGAGGCCAGGCGCGGCCCCAGGGCCTCCACCAGGACCTCGGGCCGCAGGCCGGAGAGTCCGGGTCGCCGCCGGAGGCGTCGCGCTCCAGCCTGCCCTCCAGCTCCAGGGCCGCGGTCATGTACCAGTGGCGGGGCTGGATGGCGGTCTCGGCCTGGCCCACCGCGCGCAGGGCCCGGGCCTTGAGCCGCCGGGACTCCATGTCCAGGATGTTCAGCCGGATGGCCAGGGTGGTCAGCTCGGCCGCCCATTGCGGGTCGCCGCTGTCCAGGGCCTGGCGGGCGGCGGTGAGCACCGCCTCCCGGCCGCCCATGAGGGCCACCAGGCGCGCGGCCGCCAAGGTCGGCGGCGTGGCCCGCAGGGTCGTGGGGTCGCCCAGGAAGAAGCCCAGCTCGCCCTGGTAGATTTCGCGCACATGGTCGGCCACGCTCCCGTAGAACTCGCCCAGCCAGGGGTGTTCCGCCAGGTGCGGCGGCAGCTTGACCAGCCCGGCCAGTTCGTCGGGCGTGTGCCCCCGGTTCATGAACCGCAGGGTCTGGTCGTGGACGTACTGGATGGCGTCGCGGTAGGCGGTGAGGAGCTCGCCCACGGCCTTGCGCCCGGACACCGGCCTGCCGTGGGACGGGGCCAGGTGCTCCGCCGGAAACTCCCGCAGCGCGTCCAGGCTCTTGTACCAGCGGCGCGGGTCGCGGTAGCGCGTGCCCCGGATGGCGTAGAGGTTGGGGAAGCATTCGCCCTGGACCACCTCGGCGCTGCAGAGGACCTTCCAGTCCGGCAGCCAGACCACGATCTCGTCCTCGCACTCGCTGGGCGCCCAGAGCAGGTGCATGCGCACCCCGGCCACGGTGAGGTCCAGGCTCTCCCGGAAGGTCAGCGTGGGGGCCAGATAGGAGGCCCTGCGCACCCGCACGTCCGGGCCGATGCCGCAGTTGATCCGGCCCTCGGGCCCAAGCGGCAGGAAAGCGCCGAAGCAGTATGCATTGCGCAGGGACAGGATGGGCGCTGCCCCGGCGGCCATGGTCAGACTGACGAACTCGGGCAGGCTCTCGTGGGAGACGACCTGGACCTCACCGCTCGCCACATCGCACGGGTCCACGAATCCCCTCGCGCCGCCGATGTGGTCCGGGTGGAAATGCGTGTAGATCAGCGCCTTGACCGGTTTGTCCGTGATCTTGCGGAACTCGGCCAGGATGCTCCGGGCCTTGGTCTCGTCCTCCGTGGCGTCGACGATCACGACCCCGTCGTCGCCCACCAGGAGGATGGAGTTGGCGTCGGCGTACCCGTAGGCCAGAAAGACCCGGTCCGTGACTTGGTAAATCGCGGGCTTCATCTTGCGGGAATGCGCGGTGAGGCCCGGCGGAACCAGGGGGGAGTCCTCATCGTAGACGGGGCAGAACGGGTTGGTCGGCATGCGGCTTCCTCATCGGCAGGCGGGGCGGTCCGCCCCGGGGACAACCGGCGCGGCCCCTGCCGGAGGGCCGCGCCGGAAGGCGCGTCAACGCTCAGTAGACGTTGACGCTGTCGGAATCCTCAAGAATCCCGGCGAGCTCTCCGTCGCCGAGGACGTCCACGCCCTCGAAACCGAACTCGGCGGCGGCGATGCCGCGCTGCTCGGCGCAGGCGCCCAGGCAGGCCAGGCGGCCGTCGTTCTCCTGGAAGGCGGTGATCATGTTGCGCAGATACTCCGGCAGGCGGCCGATCAGGGCGTGGACCCCCTCGCCGAGGAGCACGAGGGTGGTCTCATAGCCGCCGGCCTGCGCGGCGTAGGCGGCGCGCACGCCCAGGGCCATGCGCTCGTCGCCCAGGGCATGCCGGATGATGATGCTCACGGTGCTGATCATATGGTCGTATTCCTCCGCTCTCAGCCGCCCAGGGTGAAGCCCACGTCGGACGTCATCCAGAACTTGGTCAGCGAGGTGCCGACGTTGCCGCGCTGGACGCCGTCCAGGTAGGCGCAGCCCTCGGTTCCCCGGCCGTATTCCGTGGTGTGGCAGGTGTGCAGGACCGCTCCCTTGGCCGCCAGGGCCTCCAGGCGGTCGGCCAGGCGGAAGCCGTCCATGAAGGCGGTCAGGGCGTCGTTCATGCCCCGCTCGCCGGTCCAGGCGACTTCCTTGTTGGCCATGTTGCAGCCGTTGCCGTAGAGGAACACGTTCACGCCGTGCCCCTCGTCCAGGGCCGCCTCGGCGAAGCGGATCATGAAGTCCGCGTTGCCGTTCTCCAGCGCGCCCGAGAGCATGGTGATGGTGATGGTGGACATGGTTTCTCCTACAGGCTCAGGACCTTGCCGTGTTCCAGGACCAAGTCCACGATGTCCGGCATCTCGGCGGTCGCGCAGTGGCCGCCGGGCTCGATGCCGCGCTCAGCCAGGGCCTGGGCCTCGGCATGGACGCCGTCGAAGTTCCACTCCGCCAGCCGCGAGGCCATGGCCTCGCGGGCCAAGTAGACGCCGTCGCCGATGAGCAGCAGCTCCTTGTCCGCGTCGCCCGCCAGGAACGGCACGACGCGCAGGGCTCCCGCCTCGGCCTTGTCCAGAAGAAAGAGCATGCCGACCTCACTTGGCCTCGATGTTGTAGTCGAGCTCCAGGCCGTTCTCCAGGGAGTAGGTCAGGAGCGAACCGCGCAGGAGCACGCCGCGCACGGACTCGAAGGCCGCGCGGTCGGCCTCGGCCACCTCGCTCTCCACATTCATCTCGATATGGGTGTAGCGGGTCCGCAGATGGTCGTCCTTCTCCTTGGTGCTCTCGGCCGTGGCCACGATGGGCGACACGCGCGACACGCCGCGCGCCTTCAGATCGTTGGCCATGGTGTTCACGAAGCAGGTCAGCGCGGCGGCCAGGAGCAGGCGCGCGCCCATATGCTCCTCGGCCTGGGCCGCCTCGTCCAGTTCCATGGGGTTGAACCGAATCTGGGGCAGGGCCGCGGATCCGAGATCAATGATGAATTCCCCGTTTTCCGCCCGGGTCAGGCGAACTTGCGCACCCATGCAGTGTTCTCCGTTCGATGTTGCGGGTCTCTCGCATCAGCCGTTGGATTGGGATGTCCGCGGCTTTCTCCGTTGGGCCGGGGGCGGCGTTCCGCCCCCGGCCGGCAGGGAGGATGTCTATGCCCGTCTCCCGTTTTTTACTGGAGAGCGGACAAGCGGGATGTGTGAAAGAAAGCACAGGCCGTGCCAACTTGAAGCGATTTTATAACATCATAAAATACAATGAGTTATTCTCTTGGACACCGCGGACGGGCATCGACCGAGACAAAAACGCGCACCCCAATATCTTTGGAAGTGCGCGATTTATATTATATTTTACGGCAATTCGCGTTGGGTCATTTCCGCGCGATGAGCCGAAAATGTCCCGACAGGGAGTGCTCACCAGGGAGGCTAGGACCCGCCGATCCCCAATTTCTTCATCTTGCGGAACAGGGTCTTGCGCGGGAGCCCCAGGGCGGCGGCCACCTGGGACCGATTCCAGCCATATTGCTCCAGGGCGTCGGTGATGATCTTCCGTTCGTAGTGGGCCAACCCGTCGCGCAGGGTGCCTTCGGCGGGCAGGTCGTAGACCTTGATCTCCGGCAGGGGCCGCCCGCCTCTCTCGGCCGCGGCGAGAAAATCCAGGTGTCCGAAGGCCACGAAGCGCTCCAGCACGTTGTGCAACTCGCGCACGTTGCCCGGCCAGTCATACTCCAGGAGCAGCGCCATCTCCTTGCTCATCATGCGCCGAGGGGCGTTGAGCTTGCCCAGGATGTGCTCCACCAGATAGGGGATGTCCTCCTTCCGGTCCCGCAGGGGCGGCAGGTAGATGGGGATGATGTGCACGCGGTAGAAGAGGTCCTCGCGGAATTGCCCCTTCTGGACCATCTCGCGCAGGTTCCGGTTGGTGGCCGCGATGATCCTGAAATCCGCCCGCGTCGGCGACAGCCCGCCCACGGGGGTGTACTCGCGGGAGCCCAGGGCGCGCAGAAGCTTGGCCTGGCACCCCAGGCCGATCTCCCCCAGTTCATCCAGAAACAGGGTTCCGCCCCTGGCCTTGTCCAGCAGGCCGGGCTTGTCCGCATAGGCTCCGGTGAAGGAGCCCTTGCGGTGGCCGAAAAATTCGCTCTCGAAGAGGTCCTCGGGGATGGCCCCGCAGCTCACAGGCACGAAGGGCTTGGTGCTCTGGGCGCTCAAGCCGTGCACGGCGCGGGCCACCAATTCCTTGCCCGTGCCGGTTTCACCGTAGACGACCGTGCCGGAATCCGAGGCCGCGGCCCGCAGGATGGACTCGTAGACATCCTGCATCTTCTGGCTCCGGCCGATGATGTTGCTGAGCCGCATGCGGCAGTCGACCGAGGCCTTGAGCCGGTCGCGCTCCACCCGCAGTTCCCGCGACTCCCGCTCCATCAACTCCTCGCGGAGCTTGTACTCGGTGACGTCCATGACGAAGGAGAGCACGGCCGGACGGCCACCCAGCTCAATGGGCGTGGGGCGGCCCTCGAACCAGACCTTGCGGCCGTTCTTGTCCAGGCCGGTCCACTGGTAGCGGGCTCCGGCGTTCTGCTTGTTCAGGCTTTTGAGCAAGGCGGCGTGGCGTTCGCGCTCCTGCTCCACGAGCAGGGACGAGGCCGGATTGTTCATCAACTCGCCGAGGGAGTCATAGCCGAACATGTTGCAGAACGTCTTGTTGGCCATGACGATGATGCTGTCCACGAAGAGGCAGACCCCGGCGGGTACGTGCTCGGCCAGAACGCTCATGCCGTCGAGAATGGAGGTGCTGGCCTGCATCCAATTGGCGATGCGCTCCAGGTCGTAGAGATCCTGGATCACGCCGTTACCATGAGGATCGCTGGTCACGCGCGTGAGCAGCGGGCGCAACTCCCCCGAAGGATCCAAATAGTTGCAGACGGCCACCCATTCGCCCCCGGCTCCATGCGCCGCAGGTTCGCGGCCCCGTGGTAGGCGGTGGCGGCCTCGAAATCGTTGTCCAGGAACCAGTCGGCCAGGACGGGCTGCTGTTTGGGAAGGAAGGCGCGCCAATGCCTGCGGCCGCCGATCATCTCGGCCGCCGCGAGTCCGGTCATGCGCTCGACGCCCGCGTTCCAGCGGACGATCACGTGCGCCTTGTCCAGGGCGATCTGCCCGAGGCTCATGTCACCGAGAAACGTCTCCATGATCCTTTCCGGTTTCGGCCGAATCACTGGTGGCAGGGCCGTCATCCTCCCTCCTGGGCAAACATTCTCGACCGATTCGGATGCCCGGTCAAGCGGTGCTGAAACGAAGGCGGCCGGTCCCCCGCGGGGCCGGCCGCCGGGAACGCGGACCTCTAGTCGAAGAACGTTCCCACGTCAAAGAACTTGATGACCTTGAACATGAAGCGGTAGTCGTCGGAACCGGTCTTGGTGTTCTGGTACCAGCGCTCAAGCGGAAGCATGCCGGCCACGGCGAAGTTCACGCCCCAGGGCTTGCACTTGTACACCAGCTTGGGACCGGCATACCATTCGTAGCTGGCGTCCTTCTGCTTGCTGCCGTGGAGTTCACTCTCGTCGTTCCACTCGAAGTTGGACTCCACGCCGATGTCGAACATGGTGTTGATGGCGTAGGCATAACCAACGTTCCACCGCGCGCGGTCGCCCTTGGTGTAGTCGTGGGCTCCCTCGGTGAAGGTGGCATAGTTGACTTCCATGTCGAAGCGGTGGGAATCCAGGAAGTAGGTGGCGCCCACGCCGCCCATGAGACCCCAGGCGTCGTTGCCGATGGCGTCCACGGAATGGTCGCCCACGGAAGCGGTGGGCACGCTCCCGCCGTAATCCACGGCCAGGTAGAAGGGGTCGCCCTTGTCCTGGTTCAGGATCACGCTGTGCAACAGGATCGTGGTGTCGCCGACGCCGTAGTTGGTCCGATCCGATCCGGCCTGACGGTCCACGTGGATGTTGTAGATCGGGGTGCTGCTACGGATGTCGAGGCCCTCCATGATGCCATAGCGCAGCTTGAAGACCTCCGTGGCCTTCTGCACCGACACGCTGTCGTTCATCTTGCCGCCGTACTTGCGGACGTTCTCGCTCTCGCCGTACTGGAAGTTGCCGCCGACACCGAGAATTCCAGCCGGCATGCCGGAACCGGACGGGCCGAAGCTGGTCCCCATCGGGGCCCACGGCCTCGGCGCGGGCGCCGGTTTCGCCGGATCGGCCGCCCAGGCGGCCGACACCAGGAGCCCCAACATGGCCAGTACGGAGATGCCTAGCCTCAGACGTTTCATTTCTCCCTCCAGGTTTTGGGCGCAAGACTCCCCCCTGAGAATTTGCAACAATTTTAAATTATTACAAATTCGACAAGAGGCGGGCGCTCACGCCCGGGTTACAGGACATTCGAACTCGCCCCGAAACGGGACGGGCACACCTCCCTAGAACAGCACTCCCACGAGCCAGGTGGCCATGCCCGGGAAGAAGATGAGCAGGGCCAGCATGAGCACCATGCAGAACATGAAGGGCAGGATGCCCTTGAAGATCGCCCCCATGGGCACGTCCGGCGCCACGCTGGACATGGCGAAGACGTTCACGCCCACCGGCGGGGTGATCTGCCCCATCTCCATCATGATGACCGTGATCACGCCGAACCAGATCGGATCGAAGCCCAGGGCCTTGACCGTGGGGAAGATGGTCGGCAGCGTCAGGAGGATCATGGGAATCACGTTCATGAGACAGCCGAGGATGGCGTACAGGCCAAGGATGCCCACGAGCACCACGTAACGGTTGTAGCCGTGTCCGGTGATGAGCGCGGCCATCTCGTCCGGCAGGCGGCTGGCGGCCAGGAAGTAACCCAGGATGCCCACGCCGATGAGAATCATGAGCAGCTTGGTGGTGATGTTGGCCGTCTGGGTGAGCACGTCCTTCATCACCTTGCGGGTCACCCGCCCACGCAGGGCCAGGATGCCGAAGGCCCCGACCACGCCCACGGCCGCGCCCTCGGTGGGGCTGAAGACGCCCACCAGGATGCCGCCGAGAATGAGCACGAAGAGCAGGACCATCCAGAGAATGCCCTTAAGGGAACCCAGCTTCACGGCCAGGGACACGCGTTCTCCGCGCGGGGCCCATTCAGGGCGAACCCGGGCGATGAGATACACGCTCAAGATGTACATGAGCGTCAACACCACGCCCGGCACCATGCCGGCCACGAACAGCTTGCCCACCGATTCCTCGGTGACCAGGGCATAGAAGATGAAGCCCATGCTCGGGGGAATGAGGATTCCCAGCGTACCGCCCGCAGCCAGAGCGCCACAGGCCAAGCTTGAGTTGTACTTCTTGCGTTGCATCTCGGGCAGGGCCACGGAGCCCATGGTCACGGCCGTGGCCATGGAGTCGCCGCAGACCGCGGCGAAGCCCGCGCAACCCGAAAGCGCCGCCATGACCAGTCCGCCGGGCAGGTGCCCCATCCACTTGTCGGCGGAGTCGAAGAGGTCCTTGCTGATGCCCGATTCCGAACAGAGCAGGCCCATGCAGATGAACAGGGGCGCCACGGCCAGGATGAAGCTCGCCGTGGTGGAGTACGGGGCGATGCCCAGGGTGTTGAGCGCCGGAGTCATGTTGAAGCCGATGGCCGAAAGTCCCAGGAAGCCGACCACGGCCATGGCGAAGCCGATGGGCATGCCCAGGAGCAGCAGCGAGATCATGCCGACCATCCCCGCCGCGCCGAGCCCCAACCGACTCATCTGCACCGGCAGGAGCTTGTACCAGATGGGGAAGGACAGGAACACGACCGCCAGGACCACAGTCACCAAAAGACCGAACACGGCCTTGTCCTTGAGGTTGTCGGAGATGCCGCGCAGGGTCTGACTCAGAAGCGTGAAGACCAAAAGAAGCAGTCCGGCGGCGGCCACGGCGATGAAGACGCTCAAGGGAATCTTAAGCATGATGCTGTGTTCGCCGAGCTTGGTCATGGTCGTAAAACAGGCGCGACAGAAGACCAGCCCGAAAAAGAACGTGCAAACCAGATTATGGAAGGTGTCCAGCAGCCGCACGAAGCGCGGCGACATCTTGCAGGTGATGAGGTCGATCTTGATGTGCCCGCCTCCCTTCTTCTGGGACCAGCCCAGGGCGAGGAAGACGATGAGCACCATGGCGTATTCCTCAAGCTCAATGATGCCTTCCAAGGACTCGGAAAAAACGAAACGGGCCAGCACATCAAAAAAGATGGGAATGGCCATGAGACCCACGGTGACGAGGCTTACCAGGAACGCCTTGTTCAGTACGGGCTCGAGCAGGGCGTCCAGGCCGTCGGCCAGCATGTCGAAGACGTTCCTCCCTTCGCGGGGAGCGCCTTCGACCGTGCAGCTGTGCGGCGGCATTTGCAACTCGGTGGCATTGCTCATTGACGACTTCCTTCGAAAGATACGTTGGGGGGCGGCAAGCCGCCCCCCAACTCCGTTTTACTTCTGGTAGCCCCGGCCAGTGGTCTTGGCGTACTTGGCGCTCAGGCTCACGGCCTCGTCCAGGAGCTTGCGGGCGTCCTTGTAACCCTTGGACTCCATGTCCTTGACCCAAGCCTCGCGCAGGGGCGCGGTGGCCGCGATCCAGCGATCGCGCTCGGCATCGGGCAGAAGGTAGAAACCGTGGCCCACCTTGCGCAGCTTGGCCACGTCAGACACGGCGCCCTGGTCCAGGCTCACGCCGCTGCGCTTGGCCATGACCTCGCCGGTGGTCTTCTCGAAGGCGGCCCGATCCTTGTCGCTCAGGCTCTTCCAGACGTCATGGCTCATGCCGGCCCAGAAGGGATTGAGCAGGACGTCGCAGACCGTGGTGTACTTGGTGGCGTCGCTGATCTTGAAGGAGACGATGGGGGCCAGAGGGCAGAGCACGCCGTCGGCCATGCCGCGCTCCAAGGCCAGATAGGTATCCGTGGGGCCGATCTGCACGGGATTGGCGCCCAGGGCCTTGATGATGTCGGCCGCCGAGCGGTTCCAGGCGATGATCTTCAGGCCCTGGGCGTCCTCAAGGGTCTTCACTTCCTTCTTGGTGGTGTGCAGCTGATACGTGGCGCTGGCCCACAACCAGAGGAGCTGGATGTCCTTGTATTCGGCCTGGATCTCGGGATGGTTCTTGTACAGCTCCCAGATGACCAGCGAGCCGCATTCGGCGCTCGGAGCCATGCCCGGCAATTCGAGCACGCTGCTCAGGGGAAATTTCCCGGGCGTCAGGCTCTGGCCGTTGCCGCCGATGCCGACCATGCCGGAGATGGTGGCGTCATACAGGTCGTTGACCGGGCAGAGGGTGTTCGGGTTGAAGTAGGCGATCTCCACGTTCCCGCCGGTCAAGTCGGCCATTTCCTTGAACCAGGGGGTCCAGGCGTTGGCCACGGTGGGGTGGGTGTTCATGTAGATCGTGGACATGGGCAGTTCCAGCTTCTTGGCCAGAGCCACTGCACCCAACAGGAAGACCGCCAGCAGGGCCGCCGTCAGTCCCCACATGGGGGCCTTTCTCATCCGCATCCTCATCGCACTCTCCTTCCTCGATTGGGGTGTGCCCCGGGGCCTTCAGCCCCGGGGCTTGTGTTCATCGTTCCGTCAGGCGCAGTCGTGATGGTCCCAGGGCTCGCGGCTGTCGCGCGACATGGCCGCCTCCATCCGCTTCAGGCCCTCGCGCAGCTTCTCCATTTCCTTATCCTTGAAATGAGGCTCACGCATGGCCTGATACAGAATGGCCCCCTCGCACTGCTCCGGCGCGGGAATGCAGAGCAGATAGCAGATCGTGGGGACCAAGTCCCACAACCAACAAGTGCGCTCCATCTTGTTGTTTTTCTTGATATTCGGCCCACTAAACAGAAGCAGCACCCCGAGTTTGCCGGGACCGGCCTCGGCTGTGGGCAGCATATGGCCATGCTGGGAGCCGAATTCCGGGTACAGGGCGTAGACCACATCGCCGATGCGGTCGCCGTGCAGCCCGAGGATGCGGGCGTCCTTCTTGGGCAGGGCCAGGGCCACGGGGCGCTTGCCGGTCTGGGGGTCGACGTAGGTCAGGAGCGCGTCGCAGATCTCGCGCTGGACCTTCTCGTAGTCCTCCGGCTCCACGATGCCGCCCGGATCACGACCCTTGAGGTTCACATAGACGTAGATCTCGCGCTGGGGCACGGCCTTGGAGCGGGCGTAGTCCGGCAGGTGCGTGCTCAGGGCCAGCACGTTGGACTCGCTCTCCATGGCCTTGCCCTCGGCCATGTAGGACAGCCCGGCGGGGCCCAGGGCCTTGTAGGGATCGAAGACCACCCCATCGGGCGTGGCGCCGTGGTCGGAGACCAGGACCACCAGGGTGTCCTTGTCCGCCTGGCTGAGCAGGCGGGCGAGCATGCGGTCCTCCACCTCGTAGATGCGCTTGTGCACGTCCCAGGCCTTCTCACGCTTCTCGGCGTCGTCGCTGACCATGTCCGTGAGCACGAGGTGGTACATCCAGTCGATGGGATGGGAATGCATGTAAAAGAGATCCCACTCGTTGTTCTGCATGAGCGAGACCGCGACCTCGGCGTTCCAGGTGGAGAGGTTCTCGTTCATCTCCACGTAGGTGTCGTAGTCGATGGAGCCGAGCAGGCCCATGACCAGGCCGCCGGCCGCGTGGATGGCGCCCTTGGTGATGTCCGCGCCCTCGGCCTTGTCCAGGGGGTGGATCCAGTCGCCCTTGGTGGGCACCATGGCCCCGATGAGCAGCTTGAACTCACTGGCGTCGTCGGCCAGCGTGATGAGCTTGCAGCGGAAGAAGATCTCTTCCTTGCCGCCGTCCGCCATGGTGATCTCGGTCACGAGCTGGTCGCTCCACTGGCCCGGGGTAATGGTGCAGAGCACCTTGTCCGCGCCCTTGCCCGTGGCCAGCATGGCCTTGCCATACTCGCCGTCCTCGCCGGGCAGGAGCACCCACCAAGTGGCGGGGGCGATTTCGCGCTCGGCCCTGGGGAAGGGCATCTTGACCTCCATCTCCATGGGCGCGTTCCCCAGGTCCTCCACGCCGTCCCAGCCCTCGGCGTCCGTGAATTCGCCCCGGAAACCGTGGGGGTAGAGGTCGGTGGAGATGAGGGAGTCCTCGCAGAGGAAGTAGTTGGCGTTCAGCGACGGCAGCCCCTTGCGGCTCTCGCCCACGTGGAAGCCGTTGCCGCCCACGGTGATGCCCTTCTTCATCCGCGAGGGGGCCGATCCGGGGTAGGTCATGACGATGCACTTCTTCCCGGCCTTCTCGGCCGCCTCCCAGACGGTCTCGGCCTGGATGCGGTCGCGGTCCCAGTTCTGGGTGATGCTCTCGTTGCCGAGGGTGGCGCCCGGGGTATGGTTGTGGAAGTCCGTGATGCCGTGCGTGCCGTCGGTGGCTCCGGTGGCGATGACGGCCCAGTTCGGGGGGGTCACCGTGGGATAGGGCGCCAGGGCGTTCGCCGCCAGCGTGCCGCTCTCGAGGAGCTTCTTGAAGGTGGGCAATGCGCCTTCCTTCACATACTGCTCGATCAGATGCGGCTGGGCGCAATCCAATCCGATCACCATGACCTTTTTCGGAGTCTTAGCCATTTTCTACCCTTTTTTCAGTAGCATCGGTTGCTTTCCAAACCCGTCGAAGCGGCGGGTCTCCTCAGTCTTTTCCGCAGGAACATCCCACCAGCCTCAAAGCAATCAATGTGCCGCTTTTCACATTGAGTTTAACACACCGTTTTTATTCAACTTAATTTCAAGCCCGCACTCCCGTGACGAAATGGCGTGGGACACATTCGCGCGGGTGCATGCGAAAGGGCTCAATTTTCCAAGAAAAATTCTCCCGCCCTCGATTGGGTCACAATCGCGCACCCAAACAAGAAAAAACAACATGCTAAAAATACTTACTTTTACCTCTCTGCGCTCACATATCTCAGCCCGCCGCGCGCTTCCGGGACACAACGCGTCGGCCCGGACGGCCGCAATCGCCCCCTCACGACCGCATGGTCTCCACGATGCCGTTCAGGTCCTCCGAAAGGCCGCGCAGACGTTCGCCGATGGCCACGGCCCGCTCCATGGCCTCGGCCGTGTCGCGGGCGATGGACCGGACCGTGGCCGAGGTGCGGGCGATCTGCTCCGAGGCGGCGGACTGCTGCTCGGCGGCCGCGGCGATGGCCTGGGACTGGGCGGCCGCGGACGATGCCTCGTCGAGGATCGCGCGCAGCGCCTCGCCCGCCTGACGGCTCAGGCTTCCACCGGTCTCCACGGCCCGGACCGCCGCATTCATGGCCGCGTCACATTGACCCACCGCCTCTTCAATGGCCCCGGTGGAGCGCGCCACCTGCTTGGTGGCGTCGGTGGTCTTCTCGGCCAGTTTGCGCACCTCTCCGGCCACCACGGCGAAGCCTCGTCCGGCGTCGCCCGCGCGGGCGGCCTCGATGGCCGCGTTCAGGGCCAGCAGGTTCGTCTGGTCCGCGATGTCGTCGATGACGCCGAGGATGGCCGCGATCTCGTGGGCCTGTTCCCCCAGGCGGCCGAGGTTCTCGGCCACTCCGGCGAAGGCCGCGCGCACGGATTCGATGGCCTGGTCCGTCTCCCGGGCCACCGCCGCGCCACGCTCGCCCTCCTCGCGGACCCGTTCGGACTGGGCGGCGGACATCGAGGCGCTGCGGCTCACTTCCAGGATCGAGGCGTTCATCTGCTCCACGGCCGTGGCCGTCTCCTCGGTGCGCACGCGCTGCTCCGACGCGCCCCGGCCGGCCACTTCCACCTGCTCGCCCAGGCTGCGGGACTCCTCGCCCAACCGGCAAACCACCTCGCGAGCCTGTTCCGCGGCCCGGGCGATGACCGAGCCCTGGGCCTCGATGCGCGCCTGCTGCTCCCGCAAGGTGGTGATCTCGAACCAGAGGGCGATGGAACCGAACAGCTCGCCGTCCTCTCCGAGAATCGGCGCGGTGGTGGCCTCCACCACCCGCTTCTCCCCGGACGGGGTGGTGAACGCCAGCTCCCGGTCGTTGCGGGCCTTGTCGCGCAGGGCCAGACAGAGCAGGGTCTCCTGGCCCTCCTTGCCGAACACGAAGCGGCTGGAACTCCAGCCCAGGTAGTCCCCGGGCGCTCCCGGCTTGCCCATGGCCCCGAGCATCTCCTTGTTGGTGAAGATGAGCCGGTCTTCCGGGTCCACGATGCTCACCGGGACCGGCAGGCAGTTCAGCACGCCCTGGGAGAACCCGAGCCGCGCGCGGAGCATGGCCGACATGCGCAGCACGTTCTCCTTGAGTTCATCGAATTCGGACCGATAGGAGCCCCCGATCCGCGCATCCAGGTCGCCGTCGGCCACGGCCCGGGAATAGTCCCGGATGGCCAGCACGGGCGCGAGGACCAGCCGCCGGATGAGCAGCCAGAGCCCGCCGCAGAGCAGGATGAGCAGGAGCAGAGCCGCCGCGCCCAGGGCCGTGCGCAGCACGCCCAGTCCGCTCAGCAGGTCGGCCCGGACCGCGCCCACCCAGACCGTCCAGCCCAGGGCGTCCAAGGGAGTGGCGGCGTAGATGGTCGCCACGCCCCGCCAATCGCACTCCAGCCCCCCGGCCACCTCCCGCGCCCCGGCGAGCACGGCCGGGGTCAGGCCGGGCTGGAGCGCCAGGTTCGCGTCCGGGTGCGCCACGATCCGGCACGTCCCGTCCTGGACAAAGGCATGGCCCGAGGCCCCGATCCGCACGGGCAGCACGAAACGCTCCGCGAAACGCGACCAGTCCAGCAGGCAGCCCACGCCGCCGATCACCCGGCCCTTGTCCAGGAGCGGCCGGCCCAGGCCCAAGACCCATCCCTCGACCCCGCCGACGCGCTCCACTCCGCCGCCGATGAACGGCTCGTCCCGGCTCACGGCCTGAAACAGCGGCGTGTCCGCCACCGACGTCCCGCGCAGGTCCTCGCCGCCCGGGCCGCGCCCGGCCACCACCTCGCCCTTGGCGTTGAACACGTACAGGGCGAGAAAACGCGGATCGCGGCCGAGCACGCCTTTCAGGAACTCGTCGGCAAAGGGCACGGGAGTGGGATGATAGTGGACGGCGCTCACCAGGGTGGGCTGGGCCGCATACTGCTCCATGTCCGCCTGGGCGGACTCCAGATAGAGGTCCAGGGCCGAGCGGATACGCTCGCCGCTCTGGCGCATGAGCCCCACCTGCTGGTCCAGGAGGAAGGCCGACAACCGGTTTTCAAGGACCAGGGCGAACCCGGCCAGGCCACAGAAGACGATCAGGAACACGGACAGAAGCAAGACCCAGCGGGCCGACAGTTTTCTCATGCAACCCCTCGTCATGCGGAATTCCAGCAAGCATGCGGGGATGGAGAGCTTCAAAGTCCGTGCCCAAAAATTAATTTCTTTATTTTCAATATATTAAAGCGACAACATAAAAAAGGGCGCGGGACGGAAACGTCCCAAGCCGTCTGCCGGAGTCTCGTTCCACACTGAAATAACAGACAAAGGACACCCAGAGACACAAACGCCCACCCGGCGCAAAACGGCCGATGCGGCGGGCCGTGCCGAAGTCGGTTCCAGGCCGCCGGGAACTGCCCCCCAGAGGCGGGAGTCCACAAGACGCCTTGTGCGCCTCCCGAGCCCGCCGCTCCGCTTGGCTTTTCCCCTTCCCCCTGCTGCGGCCCCACAAGAAGGATTGTGCTCCGTCCGCCGCCACCTCAAAAAAATAACCAATAAAATTAAAGTATTATAATCATAAATCGACTGGCACGCTTGTGGCTATCCAGACTCCAACACTGACTGGCCAGTCATGACGGAAGAAAGAAGCGCGACTGAACGCACCAACCACTGGAGGTAACGCAATGGGTAGCATCGGAAGTATCAGCAGACCGAGCGAAGGCATGTTGATGGGCCTGGTCCAGTACCCCGTCCCGGTCATCAACTCCCGCAAGGAGATCGAGGCCAGCATCGACCGCATCTGCGCCGCCACCGCCGCCACCAAGGCCGGCTACCCCGGCATGGATCTCATCGTGTGGCCGGAATACAGCAGCCAGGGCCTGAACACCAAGAAGTGGGTCACCGACGAGTTCCTGCTCGACGTCGAGGGCCCCCTGTTCCAGCGCTACGCCCAGACCTGCAAGGAGAACGACATCTGGGGCGTGTTCTCCATCATGGAGCGCAACCCGAACAAGAACCAGATGCCCTACAACACCGCGGTCATCTTCAACAACAAGGGCGAGCTCGCCCTGAAGTACCGCAAGCTGAACCCCTGGGTTCCGATCGAGCCCTGGATGCCCGGCGACCTCGGCCAGCCCGTGTGCGACGGCCCCGGCGGCAGCAAGCTGTCGATCTGCATCTGCCACGACGGAATGTTCCCGGAGCAGGCCCGCGAGGCGGCCTACAACGGCTGCAACGTCTACATCCGCATCTCCGGCTACAGCACCCAGGTCAACGAGCAGTGGATCCTGACCAACCGCTCCAACGCCTGGCACAACCTGATGTACACCGCCGCGGTCAACCTGGCCGGGTACGACGGCGTCTTCTACTACTTCGGCGAAGGCCAGATCTGCAACTTCGACGGCACGACCCTGGTCCAGGGCCACCGCAACCCGTGGGAAATCGTGACCGGCGAAGTGTTCCCCAAGATGGCCGACCAGGCCCGCACGGACTGGGGTCTGGAGAACAACATCTTCAACGTCGGCAACCGCGGCTACGTGGCCCAGCCCGGCGGCGTGCGCGAGTGCCCCTACAACTGGGTCAAGGACTTCGCCAAGGGCAAGTACCACCTGCCTTGGGAAGACAAGATCAAGATCAAGGACGGCACGATCTACGGCTACCCCACCACCGGCGGTCGCTTCGGCCTGTAATCGTCCAGGCCCCTGCAACGTGTCTTGTCGAGGCGGCCGGAAACGGCCGCCTTTTCACTCCCAGCAGCATCAGCGGCCCGGGGCTCCGGCCGAGACCGACGGCGAGGTCGGAGCCCCCAAGAACGGCCGCACAGGAGAGATCGGAATGGAAAAGGTCAAAAACCGCTGGCTCATAGCCGCATCGGCCGTGGGCATCCACATATCCATCGGCTCGGTCTACGCCTACAGCGTCATGACCCTGCCGCTCAAACAGCTCCACGGCTGGCAGAAGAGCGACATCACCATGGCCTTCAGCCTGGCCATCCTCTTCCTCGGGTTTTCGGCCGCCTTCCTCGGCCGGACCGTGGAGAAGATGGGCCCGCGCAAGTCCGGCCGCCTCGCGGCCATCTTCTATTCCAGCGGCATCATGGGCTCGGGCCTGGCGGTCTACCTCGGATCGCTGCCCCTGTTCCTGATCTGCTACGGAGTGATCGGCGGCATCGGCCTCGGCGTGGGCTACATCACCCCGGTTTCGACCCTGGTGAAGTGGTTCCCGGACCGCCGCGGCCTGGCCACCGGCATGGCCATCATGGGCTTCGGCTTCGCGGCCATGGTCTTCGGCCCCATCATGGCCAAGCTGTTCCTGCTCATGGACATCTGGAAGGTCTACTTCCTGCTCGGCGCCATCTACTTCTGCCTCATCTTCGCCTCCTCGCTGTACATCGCCCCGCCGCCCGCCGGCTGGCTGCCCCCGGGCTATGCCGCCGCGACCAGCGAGCCCGGCCGCAAGGTCATCAAGAAGGACCTGGCCCAGCTCACCGTGGCCGAGGCCCTGCGCACCAAGCGCTTCTACTGCATGTGGGTCATGCTCTTCATCAACATCACCTGCGGCATCGCCCTGATCTCCGTGGCCTCGCCCATGGCCCAGGAGGTGGTCGGGCTCTCGCCCATGCAGGCGGCCACCATGGTGGGCCTCATGGGCCTGTTCAACGGCGGCGGCCGCATCGGCTGGGCCAGCTTCTCCGACTACCTGGGCCGGGCGCGCACCTTCATGGCCTTCTTCATCATCCAGGTCTTCGCCTTCCTGGCCCTGACCAAGGTGAGCCACCCGTTCGCCTTCCAGGCCCTCATCTTCGTCATCCTGACCTGCTACGGGGGCGGCTTCTCGACCCTGCCGGCCTTCCTGGGCGACATGTTCGGCACCAAACAGCTCGGCACCATCCACGGGTATGAGCTGACGGCCTGGGGCCTGGCGGGAATGGTCGGCCCGTCCATCGTGACCCGCGTCCTGGAGGCCACCGGCAGCTACAGCGCCACCCTGTACATCTTCGCCGGATTCCTGGCCTTCGCCCTGCTCGTCACCTTCCTCCTGGCCCACGACCTGCGGCTCAAGCGGCGGTTCTACGCCCAGCAGGCGGCCCAGGAAGCCTCCTGAAACGCATCCAGCGGCCGCACGGCGAAACAACCCGAAAAGGCTGTCCCATGAACCCGCGCGACGCCAACGAACGGTTCAGCCGCACCCGGCCGGGCCGTTCCCCTTCCCTCCAGTCCCGGCCGGTCCCCGGCCGGGACCATGGACGGACGCCGGGAACTCCCACCCGGTTCCCGGTGGCGCGGGCAAACGGGAAAACGGCCCTGGCCGCTCCCGGACGGGCCGTCCGGGGTTTACGGCAACAAGCGCGCTTGTGGGACCCGATCCCGGACCATACGCGCCGCGCCGAAAAAATACGCATGAATCAGGCACGTTACCACGCCTCCAACAATGGCACGCTTGTGGCTACCGGCAAGCACGACGAACCAAAGGAGCGCCACCATGCCGATCTATGAATTCCATTGCAGAAGCTGCCGAGCGGACTTCGAGGTCTTCGCCCACAGAAGCGAATCCGGGGGCCGCTGCCCGTATTGCGACTCATGCGAAACGACGCGCGTCATCTCGCTCACGCACTACCGCAACGCGGACCACTGGGAAAAGGACATGCTCAAGGGCCTGGCGAAGTCCAAGGAGAGGGACAAGCTCAAGGCCGAACTGAAGGCGCCCGCCTGATCCGCTGGAACACCAACCTCGGGGGAAACGTCATGAGCTACGAATCGCTGCTGAAAAATCCGTTCTTCGAGTTTCTCGACTCCGTCTGCCGCGGCTGCGGGCAGGTCATGTTCCAGAACAACGCCGTCACCGGGCTGCTGTTCTTCGTCGGGATATTCTACAACTCGGTGACGCTCGGCATCTGCGCGGTGCTCGGCACCATGTCCGCCACGCTGACGGCCCAGCTGCTCGGCGCGGACCGGCCTCTCGTCCGGGCGGGCCTGTTCGGCTTCAACGGCACCCTGGCGGGCATCGCCCTGCCGTTCTTCTTCACCTTCGAACCGTCGATGCTGCTCTATGTGATCCTCAACGGCGCGTTCACCACCATCATCATGGCCGCGCTCCTGAACGTCTTGGGCAAGTGGGGGATCCCGGCCCTCACCGCGCCCTTCGTCCTGGCCACCTGGCTGCTCATGTTCTGCGTCTACAAGTTCGCCCTGTTCCAGCCCGGGACGCTCATCCTCCCGTCCCTGCCGGTTCCGGGCGCGGACATGGACATGGGCACGGTGGCCGGGGCGACATTCCAGGACGGCGTGGCCAAGGGCCTGGGCGAGGTCATGTTCCAGGACAACGTGGTCACCGGCGTCATCTTCGCGGTGGCCATCCTGGTGAACTCGCGGCTCTCGGCCCTGTTCGCCGTCATCGGTTCATTGGTGGGGCTGCTCACGGCCCTGGTCATGCAGTCGCCCGAAGCGCCGGTGCGCCTCGGCCTGTACGGCTTCAACTCCGTGCTCTGCGGCATCGCCATGGGCGGCGTCTTCTTCTTCCTCAACTGGAAGACCTTCCTCTACGCCCTGGGCTGCATGGTGCTCGGCTCCATCGCCACGGCCTCGTTCGGGGTGCTGCTCGCGCCCATCGGCATGCCCGCCCTGACCTGGCCCTTCATCGCTGTCACCTGGCTCTTCCTCTTCGCCGGGGCGTTGTTCCGCAACATCGCCCCGGTGCCTCCGGGCAAGGCCGGCACTCCCGAGGAAAACCTCCGCATGCTGCGCGAGCCGGCCTGAGGGGATGGCGCCCACCGCCTCACACGCCAGAACGATTCACCTGTCCACCGGGCGGAAAGACGGGGTGGCGTGCCGTCTTTCCGCTCTCCGGCGGAAACCGCCACAATGGAAATTGTCGGGCCGTCCGGGGCGCAACGGCCGGGGGCGGGGCTCGAAGGGACATGGCCCGCGGCGGCCACAACGCCGCTTGTGCCACATGCGGGGGCCGTCCCTGCCCGTCGGTAACGATAAATTATTATATTACAACATGATGTGCGAACAACGTCCTTTGGCGCCCATTTCGCTACCAGCCCGACAGTCCCGGGCCGCCAACCGGCCCCACCAGCAACCCGCGCCAGGAGAAAAGAGGAATGACCCTGTCATGCTTCGCCTACTGCCCCAACCCGGAATGCGGGTACCGGAACGGCTCCGACGGAAGCCGGGCCCGGGACTGCTTCGCGCTGCTCCTGGAGGAGCGGCCCCTCGTCGGCCTCTCCTGTCCCCACTGCCAGACCCCGCTGCGCACGGACTGCCCGCAGTGCGGCGAAACGTTCCACACTCCGCCCAGGAGCTTCTGCCCAGCCTGCGGCGGCGCGCTGCTCACCGCCCTGCCCGAGGTCCCGTGCCGGATTTGCGGGCGTCCCTGCCGCCGGACCGTCACGCTCCACGCCGCCGGACACGACGAGATCCCGGTGTGTTCGGACCACTGCCTGCGCGGGCTGATCCAGCGCCACGTCCGAATCTGCGACCACTGCGGACGCCGGTTCCTGACCGAATTCCGGCCCGGAGACGCCGGGTCGCGCCAAGCCGGCTCAAATCCCGGGGAAACGCTGTTGGAATTCTGTTCGCCGAGCTGCAGGACGGAGCATCTGAGGGCCGAGGGGGCCTGAGCGCACCCGTTGACGCGCGGCGCGTTGCAAGTGAATGCTTAATCACATTCTCTTCGGCCATGAAATTGAATAACCCGTACTGTGGTCACGCTTGATGAACATTTTATCACTGTACAGAATGTATTTTAGCATGTAACGATTCAAAAAAAATATATACATACATTGCAGACACCATCGCATGATGAAGAAATAGATTACAAGATAGATACAATATGAAGGAAAGGAACCCATTCACAGCCTCCGGGGCAATGAACCTTTCCATCAAGGTATTGAAGAGGCGTCGCACCTATAACGCCTTCGTCACCAACGAGGCCCTCGAAGACTATTCCCTGCGCAGCGCGGCCAAGTCCTTCCGCCGCTGGCCGTGCTGGCTGCTGGCCAACACCGCCCTCGGCGGAATCACCTTCCTGGCCCTCGAGGCCATCGGCGCGCTGCTCATCCTGGACTACGGCTTCACCAACTCCACCCTGGCCATCTGCTGCGTCTCGCTGATCATCATCGTCACCGGCCTGCCCATCTCCTATTACGCCTCGCGCTACAACGTGGACGTGGACCTGCTCACCCGGGGCGCGGGCTTCGGCTACTTCGGCTCCACCGTCACCTCGCTCATCTACGCCTCCTATACGATCATCTTCTTCGCCATCGAGGCGGCCATCATGGCCAAGGCCCTGCAGGTGGCCCTGGGAATCCCCCTCTCGGTCGGCTATCTCGTCAGCTCCCTGGTCATCATCCCCCTGGTCTTCTACGGCATCACGCTGATCAACAAGCTGCAGCTCTACACCCAGCCGTTCTGGATCATCCTGTCCGTGTCGCTCTTCGCCTACATCCTGCGCACCGACCCCGGAGCCCTGGATTCCTGGACGGCCTATGCGGGCCTCGGCGGCCGAGGCGGCTCGTTCGATCCCCTGCTCTTCGGCGGAGCGTTGTCCGTGGCCTTCTCGCTGGTTCCCCAGATCGGGGAGCAGGTGGACTACCTCCGCTTCCTGCCGGACAAGACGCGCGAAAACAGGATTTCCTGGTGGTGCTCCATGGCCGCCGCCGGTCCCGGGTGGATTCTTCTCGGAGCCGTCAAGCTCCTCTGCGGCTCCTTCCTCGCCGTGCTCTTCATGCGCAAGGCCGGGGTGACCATGAGCGACGCGCTGGAGCCGTTCAACCTCTACCTCAACGGCTTCGAGGCGATGTTCGGTTCCGGCGCGCCGGCGCTGATCGTGAGCACCCTCTTCGTGGTGATCTGCCAGGTGAAGATCAACGTGACCAACGCCTACGCGGGCTCCCTGGCCTGGTCCAACTTCTTCTCGCGCCTGTCCCACAGCCACCCCGGCCGGGTGGTCTGGCTCGTCTTCAACGTGACCATCTCGATGCTCCTCATGCAGTTCGGCGTGTTCTACATCCTGCACTCCGTCCTCATGGTCTACGCCATCTTCGCCGTGGCCTGGGTGGGGGCGATCTTCACCGACCTGGCCATCCTCAAGCCCCTGGGGATCAGCCCGCCGCACATCGAGTACAAACGGGCCAACCTCTACAATGTGAACCCCGTGGGCTTCGGGGCCATGCTCATCGCCGCGGGCGCGGCGGTCCTCTGCCACATGGGCCTGTTCGGGACCTACCCCAAGGCCTTCGCGCCGCTCATCGGCCTGGGCGTCTCCATTCCCGCCACCCTGTTCCTCGCCCTGCTCACGGGCGGGAAGTACTACCTGGCCCGCAAGGTCCCCCTGGACCAGGGCGAGGAGCTCAGGATCTGCACCATCTGCAACAAGCCCTACGAGGCCCAGGACACGGTCTGCTGTCCGGCCTACGACGAGCCCGTCTGCTCCCTCTGCTGCTCCCTGGACAGCATCTGCAAGGGGTTCTGCAAGGCATCGGCCAACGGAAAAAGCTGGCGCAGCAGGATATTCAACTTCGCCATCAGCTCGACCCTCTCCAGCCGCTTCAGCCGCCGGGCGAGGATCTTCTGCATCCACTTCTTCAACATCATCTGCGCCCTGGCGCTCATTTTCGCCCTCTGCTACGCCTACTTCGCCACGAGCACGGACTGCGACCAGAAGCTGCTCGCGAACATCCTCGTCACGCTCTTCCTCTTCTCCATGCTCATCACCGGCATCTGGATCTGGTGGTTCTCGCTCATCCAGGAAACCAGCCTGCTGGCCGAGGACGAGCTGGACCATCACGTCCACGAGCTGGAGGTGGAGGTCCGCAGGAGGGAGGCCGTGAGCGCGGCCCTGGAGGAGACGGGCAGCCAGCAGCGCCTCATCCTGGAGAACGCCTCCATCGGCATCGCCTACGCCAAGGAGGACCAGCTCGTCTGGAGCAACAACCGCTTCATGTGGCTCTGCGGGGTCGGCAAGCGCTCCCCCGGCGGCTCCATCCCGCTGGACGCCTTCCTGAGCCGCGCGGGCATCCGTCCGGGAATCATGGACGAGGTGCAGGAGGCCCTGGCCGCCGGAGGCAGGTTCAGCGTGGAGCTGCCCATCACCGTATCGCCCGCCCGGCGCCACTGGTGCGTGCTGTCCATCAGCGCGGTCAACCCGGTCTGCGTGCGGCAGGGCAGCATCTGGCTCCTGGACGACATCAGCGAGCGCAAGCTGGCCGAGGAGCGGCTCCTGAGCAGCGAGGAGCGGCTCAAGGAGCTCAACGAGAGCCTGGAGGCCCAGGTGCGGGCCCGCACCGAGGAGTTGAAGCGGAGCTTCGAATCCGTGCGCCAGGCGGACAAGATGGCCTCGCTGGGCATCCTCGTCTCCGGCGTGGCCCACGAGATCAACAACCCGGCCAGCTTCATCCGCCTGAACATCGGCATGCTCGAAGAGGTCTGGAACGGCCTGCTGCCCATGCTGGAACAAAAGAACGCGGAAGGCGACCTGTGGATCGCCGGGATGCCCTTCGATTACGCCCGGTCGAGCATTCCGAAGCTGCTGCGCGGCATCCACCAGGGCGCGGAGCGGGTCTCCACCATCATCCGCAACCTGAAGGACTACGCCCGCCAAAGCCCCCTGGACATGGGCGGGACCGTGGACATCAACCAGGCCCTGACCTCGTCCCTGGAGCTGCTGTCCAATCCCCTGCGCAAGGCGACCAACCGGCTGGAGGTGGAGACCTCCCCCGGCCTGCCCTGCTTCCGGGGCGATCTGCGGCGCGTGGAGCAAGTCCTGGTCAACCTCATCCAGAACGCCTACCAGGCCCTGACCCGCAGGAGCCAGGCCATCAGGATCCGCACGCTCCAGAACGACGGGCACGTCTGCTTCGAGATCGAGGACGAAGGCCAGGGCATCCAGGCCGAACATCTCAAGAACGTCTGCGATCCGTTCTTCACGACCAAACGCGACCAGGGCGGCACGGGACTCGGACTGTCGGTTTCCGCGGGAATCGTCGAGGAGCACGGGGGGATCATGGAGATCGCCTCCGTGCCCGGAAAGGGCACCCGCGTGAAGCTCCTGTTCCGCGTGACCGACGCCTGATCCCAAGGCAGAGAGGAGTCAGCCATGGACCGACACACCTTTCCCACACGCCCCATCCTGGTGGTGGACGACGAGCGGGCCGCCCTGGACGGGTTCGAGATCGCCCTCGTCTCATCCGGGTACACGAACATCGTGACCATGGACGACAGCCGCAAGGTGCTGCCGTTCCTGGCCAGGGCGCGGGCCGAGCTCATCCTCCTGGATCTCATCATGCCGCACGTGAGCGGCGCCGAACTCCTGCTGGAAATCCGCCGCGTCTGCCCCGAGGTGCCGGTGCTCATCATCACCGCCGTGAACGACGTGGACTCCGTGGTCGAGTGCATCCGCAACGGGGCCCAGGACTACATCCTCAAGCCCGTGGACAAGGATCACCTGCGGAACAGGGTGCGCAAGGCCCTGGAGGTGCGCGAACTGGAGCAGGAGAACGCCCTGCTGCGGGAATCCCTGTTGGACGAGGCCCTGCTCCACCCCGAGGCCTTCACCGGAATCGTCACCCGGGATCCGAAGATGTGCGCGATCTTCAAGTACTGCGAGGCCGTGGCCCCGAGCACCCGGCCCATCCTGATCACCGGGGAGACCGGCACCGGCAAGGAGCTCATCGCCCGCTCGATCCACGAGCTCAGCGGCCGCAAGGGCGAATTCGTGGCCGTGAACATCGCGGCCTTCGACGACCCGATGTTCGCGGACACCCTGTTCGGCCACGTGCGCGGCGCGTTCACCGGCGCGGAGAGCGCCCGGCCGGGCCTGGTGGAGAAGGCCGCCGGTGGCACGCTCTTCCTGGACGAGATCGGCGACCTGCCGCTGCCCTCGCAGGTCAAGCTCCTGCGCCTGCTGCAGGAACAGGAATACTTCCCCGTGGGTTCGGATTCCCTGAAGAAGGCCAACGTGCGCATCGTGGCCTCGACGCTCAAGAACATCGGCGACCTCCGGCGCAAGGGGCAGTTCCGCGAGGACCTCTACTACCGGCTCATCACCCACCAAGTCCACATCCCGCCCCTGCGGGAGCGGCCCAACGACATCCCCCGGCTGCTGGACCACTTCCTCGACCAGGATGCCCGGGAACTCCGGCGCAAGCGCCCGTCCTACCACCCCGAGCTGGTCACTCTGCTGCGGTCCTACCCCTTCCCCGGCAACGTCCGCGAGCTGCGGGCCATGGTAGGCGACGCGCTGATGAACCACACCACGCGGATGCTCTCTTCGGAAACGTTCAAGCGGTACATCTTCCAGGAGGACGCGCCCGTGGCCCGGAGCCTGGAGAGCCGATCCGACAATCCGCTCGACTCCCTGGAATTCTCGGCGGACAACATGCCCCAGCTCAAGACCGCGACCCAGAAGGTGGCCCAGATCCTCATCCGGCAGGCCATGAGCATCTCCTGCGGCAACCAGACGGTGACCGCGCGGATTCTCGGCATCTCCCAGCAGGCCCTGAGCGCGAAGCTGAAAAAAAGCCCGCTCGAAGACGCGAAGGCCGAGGAGACGCCCGCCTCTCCGCCCCAATGAGGGCGGGCTCTCCAGCCGCGTCGGCGCGGACCGGGAGATTGATTGCAATGCGCTGCAAGGCGGCTGGGCACGGCTCCAAAACAGAGAAAGGACACTTTTTCAATAGAGCAGCCCCGCTTGAGCCTGACTGGATGTCCGATCCAAACGCAGCCGGTCCGACCGGCTAAAAACTATACCGCAACGACATATAAATGTTCGTGTTGGCCTGATACTGCCCGAACATGGTGTCGTCACGGGCGCCGAAGAAGACATTGGCCCCGATCTCTTGCGTGATGTTGTCCGTCCATTTGTAGAGCGCCTTGGGGCGCAGATAGGCGTCATCGTCGCTGGGAGACCAATAGCCGGAAAGGGAAAGCTCCAGGTTCTGGTTCATGAGGAGCTTGGTGAGCTGCACGGTCAGCACGTGCCGGTACTCGTCCCTGGGATGGCCGCCTTCGAGGACGGCCCTGTAGTCATGGTAGCAGAGCAACTGCTCCACATAGTACTGGACGCTTCCGTTGAAATCCCGGCTGATCTCCTTCGCGAAGCCGACGAGATAACGCATTTCTGAATTGTTGATGTTCGGATCGCGGCCGTCCGAGTCTTCGATGGAATCGTAGTAGGCCACCTCGATGTTGCCGATCCCCCCGGCGATGGGCCCCCGAATGCTGGCCCCATACACGTTCAGGCGGGGGAAGATGAATTCTCCCGAGGCGGAAACGCCTCCGGGGTTCTTCCAGAAGCCGTGGTACCCGTACGCGGCGAGTTCATACGCGCCGATGTTCCGGTACAGGCGCGTCGCATGCTCGGCGTCCGTGAACCATTCGTCCGGCTTGTCGAAGTCCATTTCATGATCGTCGCCGACGAGACGTCCCTGGCTTGCGTTCCAGTACGAGACATATTCTCCCGTGATGAAGCGGTCGCTGGTGAAGCGCGGCGTGAACACCACGTCCACATTGAGGACGTCGGAAAACAGGCTGGCCTTGGCGCTGTCGCACGGCGCCTTGAGATACTCGGCGTCCCGGCCGATGAAGAAGGACTGCCAGTCCTTGGGGAACAGGTCATTGAGGAAGACCAGATCGCCGGTGCCCCAGGTCAGGATCTGCCGCCCGATCTTGAGGTCGAGGGCGTCGGAGGGCCGCAGGAAGGTCCATGCCTCGCGGGTGTCGTAGCGCGCCTGCTCCAGGATGCCGTCGTACCAGACATCCCCCTTGTACTTGAACTGCGCCCAATCCGTCTGCGTGGACAGCTCCCCCTGCAACCGCGTCTCCATGACGGAGGCGTCCTTTTCATGGGGATCGTGTTGGGTGCGGCAACCGGTTCGGACTTCCAGGAAGCCGTGCGCCTCCGGCGGAGTGAATTGGTCCGTGAACGACGCGGCCGCACAATCGCGGCCGGCTGTCGGCAACAGGACCGCCAGGATCAGGCAGGAGAAGAAGCCCTGCCTGATCCCGGCCCAGACGGCCGCGTCCATTATTGCATGACCTCGGAGGGGGCGCGCCGCAGGTAGCGTTCGGTAAAGAGATCGTCGCCCAATCCGGAATTGTACCGGACGTTGGAGAACTCCATGTCCGTCTGGCTGCCGGTTTCCAGGTCCCGGGCCTGGGAGCGGACCACGGTCGGGTAGGCGACCTGTTTGCCGTTTTCCTGGGCCGTGACGGATTCCACGGCCAGGACCTTGATGATCCGATAGGGCCTGCCGTCCGCCTTGAAGTACTCGATTTCCATGGGGATGAAGGTCGTCTTGTCGATGCGGGCGATGTATGAAGCGAACTCCACGGCGTCAGGATCCTTGGGAGTGTTCTTCATGACGTAATGCGCATCGGTTGTCCCGATCAGTTCGTGGACGTCTTCCTCGGGGCTGCGGCCGGAGATGTCCTCATAAAGGAAATCCGAGCCCACGAAGCTTGTGCGCTTGTCGCTGGCCGCAATGCGTTTGACGAGGTCGAGGCTCGGCATATAGAGCCAACGATCGTCATCCCTGTCCGCGCCGACATGCTTGTGCACCATGAAGACCATCTTGCGCACATCGGACGGCTCGACGAAGTAGACGAAGTACTTCTGCTCGCGGTCCGCGGAGTCGTCATTTCTGCGCAGCATGTTGAACTGGCGCTTGCGGATGCGCCCCTGCTTGTCGGTGATGGTCATGGTCGTCGTGCCGCGGCAGTCCGCGCCCTGATAAAGGGACGCATGGTTCGACCTGGCGACGATGTCGTCTCCTGACGGCGTTTCCCCGCTCTCAGCGGACAATGGTGACACGACCAAAAAGCACAGCGCCAAGAACAATCCGCGGAACGTCTTCATGATTGATCTCCTTTTCTCGGTGCGGACGGGACTGTTGCGCATGCCGCAGTCCCGCGGCCCGGGTATGGGGCGCTTCTCGCGCCCGCTGGTCTGTCTATCGTTTTCCATCGCTGATCCTGGACGTGGCGGGCACGGGATCGGCCGTCCCCAGCCCGATATCGCCCTGGCCCCGGAACCGTCTGGCCCGGAAAAGCCAACCCTGCCCCAGGGTGAGGATGGCGGGCAGCAGGACCAGCGTGACGACGCCGGAGATGGTCAAAATGGCGAACAGCAGGATGCCGGTCGTCTTGTAGGGCACCAGCGCGGCGACCAACATGGGCAGGAATCCCAGGGCGATGATGATGACGTTGCGGCTGATGGCCCGGGCCGGTTCGCCGAACATCAGCGGGGCGGTCTTCGCCCAGGAACCTGTCTCGGAAGTGAGCTGTCTGCTGCGCTCCAGGAAATGGATGGCGAAGTCCACGGCGATGCCGAGGGAAATGGCCCCGAGAACGGCCACGGGCATGTCGTAGTTCAGGCCGAGAATGCCGAGCGAGCCATAGATGACCGCGATGGTGAGCGTCAGGGGCAGCATGCAGAGCAGCCCCCAAACCGCGGAACGGAAGAGCACGGTCATCAGGACGAGCACGATGACGTAGCTTCCGCCCAGGGAGCCGAGCATGCTCCAGAACATTTTTCCTTGGAAGATGTAGTTGATGTAATGCAGCCCGGCAAAATCGTAGGACAATTCGACGGGGGGCTTGTTGGCGTCGATGTACTTTTCAATGGCCTTGACGGCCGCCTCGGTGCGGAGGCTGTCGCCGCTTTGGAACTGCATGAAAATGTTGGCCGAGTCGAACCCCGGCGTCACGAAATGCCAGATGTCATGCGGCTTGTGGCTCTGCTGGTACTGCATGACGCACTCGGAAACCGCCGAGGCGGTCGCCGGTATGCGGAAGTTCTCCGGGCGACCGTCGATGAGCTCCTGGTGCACCTTGCAGACGATATCGGCCAGGGACGTGCTTTTACCGATGTATCCCTGTTTCACCAGCCAATCCTGCATGGCCGCCATGTAATTGAGGACATCCGGGCGCTTGAACGCCTCGTTTCCATCCTTCGCCTCCAGAATGAGCGAGGCCGAATACGTTCCGCCGAAGTGCCTGTTCAGCGCCGTGTCCGCCTCGCGGATGGGATGGCCGACGGCAAAGCGTTTGGCATAGTTGTCGTTGATGGTGACCTGCGACATCCCCCATACGGAGGCGGCGATGCAGAGCACGGCCAAGGCCACGACCGTCCCGGCCCGCCGGCAGGCGAAGCGGCCGAGGCGTTGCAGGAACCGGGAGAGGAGCGAATCCTCGGCCCCTCCCCGCGCCGCCAGGCCGAAATTGCGCAGCGCGCGCTCCGGCAGGAGCATGATGTAGGCGGGAACGAACAGAATGGTCGTGATCCAGGCGAACATGACGCCGACGCCGACAAAGGCGCCGAATACCCGCGCCGGGGGGATGTCCGTGGTGAGGAACGAGAAGAACCCGGCCGCCGTGGTCAGCGAGGTGTACAGCATGGGCATGAACAGCGTGCGTATGACCTCCTTGATGCTCTCCTTGCGCCCTTTCTCCGCGCTGTAGACGTCGAAGAACTGCGACAGGACATGGATGGAGTCGCAGATGGAGATGGACATGAGGAAGATGGGCAGCATGGAACTCAGGATGTGTACCGGGAACCCCAGAGCGATCATGGATCCCAGGGCGGCCACCACCGTCACGGTGGCGATGGTCATGGGCAGGATGACCAGGCTCCACTTGCGGAACATCGCGTAGAGCATGCCGAAGATCAGGATCATGGTCAGCGGCGAGGCGATGACCATCTCGCTGAACATTTCCGCGCCGATGGCCCCCTCGGCGACGGGGAGCCCGGCGATGTGCCAATCCTCGGCGCCGCCGAACTCCTGGATTTTTTTCTGGAGCGCGGTGTAGACCTCGTAGCTCAACAGCTTGTCCGTCAGCGGCAGGTACAGGCAGAGGGCCTTCCCGTCGGGGGAGATCATCTGGCCCACCAGCAGGGGATTGGACATGGCCTTGTCGCGCACGGCCAGGGCCTCGGCCTCCGTGGCCGGAGGTCTCCGCATGAGCCACTCGAAGGCGATGGTTCCCGGCCCGGCCTGGCGCATGTGGTCCACCACCGAGGGCGCGACCATGTCCACCTCGATGACGCCCGTTGTCTCGCCCGGATGATCGGGATCGGCGTAGCGAAGGGTTTTCGCGAACTGCGTCAGCTCGAAGACATGGGTCAGCGTCTGCTGGTTGAAGACGCCGTTGGCCTCGTTTTCCTTGATGACGCCGACGACGATGGTGTCGCTCAGGTCAAACCGCTTTTTGGCCGTGTTGTGGAAGACACGCACCGGCTCCGTGGTTTCCAGCATATTCTCCGGGTCTGTATCCATGGTCATGTTCGGGAAAAACGTCGCGAAAAAGACCATGAACGCGAGAAGCCCGAAGGCGACCATCTTGGGATGGTCGACAGCCAAGTTGACGAGTGCGGCTTTCAATCTGTCCACAGGGATGCTCCTGCTGATTTAATTAAGCTGCTTAACCATTCAGACAAAAAAAATGCTCACCGGGAAAGCCGGTTGACCATGACCTCTTCAATAGCCTCGAACAAAACGGAAATCGTGGCGAGCTGGGACAGGGAGAACCCACGGAGCCGGTCCACCAAGGCCGTCTTGTCCGCCCCATGGAACCTCGCGTGGGCGTCAAAGGCCTTCCTCCCCAGCGGGGTCAGATCCAGCTGGAATTCCTTATTGCTGTGCGGCGACTGGCGTTTTTCAAGAAACCCTTTTTCGCAAAGCCGGGACACCATCTGGGACGCCGCGCTCTTGGTGATGCCGAAGACGCCGGCCACATCGGTGACGCTCAACAGGGGACGGTTGCCGACGGCCTCGATGGTGTGGGCCTCCCGGGTCGTGATCTCAATGCCCTCATCAACCCTGATGGGCATCTCCTCGATGCGGGCGTACAGAGCGGCGACGCGCTGGAATTGCCGCACCGTGCCGAGAATGAGATCATCTTTCGTTTCCATCTGTTCACGCGCTCCCAGAGTCTCGCGACCGTTTCCCATCCACAACTCCCGTCGCGGACATCAGTAAAGCAACTAAACCATGTTGTCAAGTTCCCCCAGGCCCCCTCGGAACCAGCCAGGCGCAGAAAAGAATTGACACCAGCCCGGGCCAACACCTAAAAGGCACTGATAATGAAATTCATTATCTACAAAATTCATGACCGCGGCCTGAAGCATGCCTGAAGAACAACACGAGAAGAAATTCTCCCGGCAGGAAACCGCCCTCCGGCCAGGCCTCTGGTTCAGCACCACGGAGCTGGCCCCTGGCGGGGATCTGTCCGTGCGGCATGAATGCGGCGCTCCCCGCATCGACTTCGGCTTCGTCCTTTCCGGCGAATTCACCGCTCGTTTTGACGGGCTCGGATGCGGCCGCGTCGAAATGAAGCACCGTTCCGGCATGGGCGGGATCAAATTCTTCGGCGGATGCCGGACGACGGTATCGATTCCGGCCGACACCCAGGCGCTGGTCCTGCACGTGTACATCACGCCGCCCCTGTTCCGCTCCTTGCTCCAAAACGAACTGGAAATCGTGCCGAAGGGGTTCCTCGCCGCCCTGGAGGGCAAGACCAGCGAACCATTCATGCGGCACGGAGCCGTTCACCTCGGCGTGCGGGAATGCGTCCACCAGGCGCTGCACGGCGCCAGCCGGGGAATGCCGCACAACATCTTCCTTGAAGGCAAGGCCTTGGAGCTCATCGCGTTGCAGCTGTCCTGGCTCAATGCCAGGGAACGCGGACCAGGAAGAACCACACATCTCTCCCCCCGGGAGCGGAAGGCCATAGAGGCCGCAAGGGATATGCTCGTCGCGGACATCGCCTCCCCGCCCGGACTGGTGGAGCTGTCCCGGCATGTCGGCCTGAACCTCCAGAAGCTCCAGCACGGATTCCAGCAGCAGTTCGGTTCCACGATCTATGGCCTCCTGAAGGAATACCGGCTGCAGCGGGCCAGGCAGCTTTTCGACCAGGGCGACATGAACGTGAGCGAGGTCGCCTGGCACATCGGCTACACGAACATCAGCCATTTCAGCGCCGCCTATAAAAGACGTTTCGGCATTCTGCCCAAGCAGTACCTGAAATCCATGCACAGCGGGAGACCCTCCTCCCCGCCGATGCGCGCGGCCTGCCCCTGCTGACCTGCTCACGCCCTTGATCTGGGCCGGGCCCGCCGGCCCACGCGACCGACATCCCCGTCCCCGGAGCAAAAACACTCGCCCGCGGGGCAGAATATTCACCGTCATGGGGTTAGCTCACCCAGGGAGTCGGCTGCCCGGGCATCGGGACAGGGACGCCGCAACACCTGGAGAGCCCATGAATTCACGAGACAACCTCGCGGGCCACCCGCGGCGCGCGCTCCGCGCTTTTGCCGGGATAACACCGGAAGCAGGCCTGATCCGAAAGGCGCTCCTCCTCGGATCACTGTATCTGTGCCAAGCCCTGCCGATGGGATTCATCTTCGGGGGGATGCCGATCATCATGCGTTCCGAGCACGTCCCGCTCCAGCAGATCGGGCTCCTCTTCGTCCTGCATTTCCCTTGGGCCATGAAAATATTCTACGCCGCCCGCGTGGACAGGCACTACCTGCCCACACTCGGGCGGAGAAAGACGTGGATCGTCCCCCTGGCATGGCTCTCGGCGATCTTGTTCTTCACGATTTCGTTCCTGGACATGGGCCGCCACTACCCGGTGATCTTCGCCGTGCTGTTGATCTACAATCTCGCCATGGCCACGAGCGACATCGCCGTGGACGGCTACGCGACCGACATCCTCGCCCCCGGGGAAATGCGTTGGGGAGCGACGCTGCAGGCCTGCGGCCGGTTCGCCGGGATGATCCTCGGCGGAGGGCTTTTTCTGGCGCTCTACGGCGTCCTGGGCTGGCCCCAGATCTGCCGCCTTCTCGCGCTGGCCCAATTTCTCCTCAGCCTGCCCGCGCTGACCATTCGTGAACCCTCCGCGCCCCATGTTCCTCACGCCATGCCCGGAGACAGGCCGGGCGTACTCGGCTTCCTGAAACAGCCCCGGGCCCGCTGGGCCATCCCCGCGCTCCTGCTGCCCACGGCTTTTTTCTTCTGCGGCTTTCAAATGCGCATGCCGCTGATGGCCGATCTCGGCCTCATTCCGAAAGAGGCCGGGACCATACTCATGCACGTGGGCTACCCCGTCGGATTCGCGGCGACCGTGTTGAGCGGATGGCTTCTCAAGCGGGTGGGGGCGCTTCCGTTCCTGCGCTTCTTCTGCCTGGGGGCGATAGGTTTGACCGCGGCCACCATCTGCCATGCCGGACGGGGAACCATATCGCCGACGCATGCCGCGATTCTTCTGGCCTGCGACAATGCCCTTCTGGGCGCGATCAACGTCTGGGCCTATACGCTCATCATGCGCTTGAGCGCCGGCCGGCAATCCGGAACAGGGGTCGCCGCCCTGGGAAGCATCTTCATGCTGCCGCCCTTGATTCTGGCCCCGCCGGCCGGGGCCGTCGGGGATAGGGTCGGCTTCTTCACGCTCTACAGCGGACTCCTCGCGCTCATGCTCTTGTGCTGGGCCATGACCGAGGGCGTCCTGGCCGAGGCGAAACGGCGCGGCAGCTCACCGCTCGGGGTGACGAAATGATGGGGCCGCCCCGTCAGAGGGACACGGACATTCCAGCGGCCAGGGGACTGATCCTGCCCGAGTAGGCGCGCCGCAACCCGGCCAGAGGCCCTGTCCCCGTGATGCCCGCCGGGAGAAGCACGCCGACGTCGAAACGCCTCAGGGTCTCGGCCGTTTCCCGAATCGCGCCGTCGCCTCCCCGCGCCAGGGACAGTCCTCCCAGAAGCGCATGAATCCGGCCGTCGAAATACCGCCGGACCCAGGACAAGGTGTTGGCCACTCCGCTGTGGCAGCCGCCGAAAAAAATGGCCAGCCGCCGATCCCTCAACCGCAGGACGAGGCAGGCGTCATCAGGGACGGTGTCATGCCACTGCCCTCCGGGGTCGAGGCAAAGGCCTTCCGTGAGCTGAATATTGTCCGGCGCGCGGGGAATATTGGCGAGCATGAAAAGGCGTTCGTTCAGGGGCAGGCAGTTTTCCGCTATGCGCATTTCCCGGGATTCCAGCAAATCCAGCCGACAGGGGCAGCCGATGCGCCGGGCGGCCTTTGCGTCCTTTCCATACCGCCCGACGGCGAATCTCGGGTGCGCGACGATCACCCCCTGGAACTCCGGATGTCTCAGCAACGCCTCCAGCCCGCCGGTCTGGGCGACATGCCCATGGCTCAGGCACACTCCGCGCACATCCCGCAGGTCCACCCCCAGTCTGGAGGAGTTCTCCAGGAAAGCCGGAGAGCACCCCGTCCCCCACAACCACGTCTCCCCCCCGGCCATCTGAATCGCCAGGCATGATCCACCGTCGACCTTGAAGCCCGGCAAGGCCTCCCGGTCGGCCAGGACCAGAATGCGGTCTCCGGAGCCGCGGGACATGCGCCCTTCAATTCCGCCGAAAGAGCAGGAGGTAGTTGAACCCCAGGTCCACCAGCCGCTCCGCGGCAAAACCGCACGGGACGGCGCAGGCTTCGACCTCCTCCGGGGCCAGCCGCATGTGTTTCGGAGGTCCGCACTCCGTGTCGCGCTTCTGGCACTCGATCACGGCCAGTCGACCGCCCGGTTTCAACACACGGTGGATTTCACGAAACACAGCCTCGCCGCGAGGGCGCAAGCCGACCCCGTGCAGCACCGTGGACAAAAGACAAAGGTCCACGCTCCGCGCACCGACCGGCAGAGGCTGGGTGATGTCCTGCCGCGTGACCACAAGGCTCTGGAGATTCTCCTCCTTGGCCTTGCGGGACAAAGACGCCACGAAGGGCGCCTGCGCGTCCATGGCGTGGACACGACCGGAGTCCCCGACGAGCCGCGCCGCCCGAAGGGAATAATCCCCCGCCCCGCACCCGAGGTCGAGCACGGTTTCCCCCGGATGAATCCGCAAGGCGTTGAAAGCCAGTTCCGGGTCGTGCATCCAATAGCTGCTCGGGGCACGCCCATTGCCTCGGTGATGACAATGCTTCGTTTCTTCGCGCGCTTTTTCGTTCATGATCGCCTCCTTTCACGACATAGCGTCAGATATAATGCAGGAACGACTCCAGCCTGGTCCTGTCGCTTTCATTGCCCAATCCGTCGAAAGTCAGATTGAGCACGGGGCGGGACCGCTCCCGCCGGAAGCCTTTCTGCAGGACGCCCAACGAAATCCCCGTGTTCTCGTACATGGAGCTGACCGTGATTACCCCGTCGACGCCCGGGACGTCCCTCTGGACGCATGCGCCGCGATAGCGCCCGAACGCGCCGGAATAATGGCCCACCGTCTCGTCCTCCAACGCGGCCAGGGCGTCCAGGTCCGGCGTGAACGGGGCCTCCCCCTGGAACGCCGCGACAATGGCGGAATGGTATTGCCTGAACAGCGCCAGCCGTTGGCTCGGCAAGACTCCATGGACCGTGTCCTGGGCGGCATGGGAGCGCCACAGGGACCAAAGCGCCTCGCTCAATGGCGCGAACAGGACGGAACAGCCGCTTTCCTCCATGTTGCGGAAGAGGTGGTCGTTCATGAAATCATTAAATAAAATCAATGGCTCTCCAACAGCGAGAATCCGTTTCCCGCACGCTACGGATGCCCTCCGCCCCCTGACGTCCCGCGCCAAGGCCGTCAGCGAGTCCTGGCTGAGCCCGCCGTCATGGATCAGTTTCCGGACCCGCTCAAGATACTGTCCACGCAATGCCGACGGCGCCGCGAGCACCACGTCTCCCGCCAGAAGCCCCAGGAACAGTGACCGAACCTGCTCTTCCTCTCCAAGCGGAAGGTCCTCGATGAACGGCGACAGCATCCCGACCGACGAATGCCCCTCTTCGTCGAGCTTGAGCCGAATGAAGCGGCCGTACTGGCCGTCCACCTCCGCGCCCTCGGATTGCGGCATCAGCACGACCGCATCGCCCGGTTTCGCGCGGTCGAGCTCCTGGAGGACATCCCCGAGCAGCGCCGCAAGCGAAAAATACTCGTTGGCAGTGGTGTGGCGGCGGCCCGCAAGCAGGGATGATTCACTGGTCCGCGGCAAGACCTTCACCTTGCGCCCCTTGGCCGCGAGCATCTCCGCGCCGATCTGTGAATAGGGGTACAGGTGCGGCAGAAGCAATTCGGCGTCCCGAGCCATGCCCCCGGCGGATGTCCGGATGCCCACGGGGAGCTCGGCGGAGGCCGCCTCTCGGGCAAGCGCATCCCCGCTCCCGGCCTGCCGATTCGAAGCGAGGCTGTTGAGGAAGGCCTCAAGCCGCGTCTGGACCCCCACGCCGGAGGAGTGCTCGTCCACCTCGATGGCCAAGTAGGGCTTGTCGCCCATGATCTCGCGGACATAGTGCGCGGTCACGGTATCGGGGCCGCAGCCGTGGTGCGTGAGCAGGATGGGATGCAGGTTCGGCGTGCGCGCCGCGACCTGGGCCGCTTCGAGAATATGCTGGCCGAAGGGCCAATACATGTTCGGATGACGGGTGAAGATGTCCGTTTCCGGCAGGTCGTAAAACGGGACGACCTGATGGCCCATCTCCATGAGCTTGCCGGGAATGCCCAGATTCAGGACGGGATCCGCCACGCCGTATATCTTGGATATGACGGCGAAGGCCGGACGCTTCGGATCAAGCCGCTCCAGGGTTTCCCGCCCGCGCTGCTCGATCTTTTTCTCGAATGCGTGGTAGGCCCCCATGGCCGCCCGCATGGCTTCGGCCACCCGTTCCGGGGCCGCGCCGAGCTGCCGCCCGAGATCGAAAAAGACCGTGCGCATGAACTCCTGTCCGAAACTGAAGGCGATGGTCGGAGCCAGCAGCCGGATGCCCCGGTCCGCCAGGGACATGGCCCGGTCCACGATCTTGAAGGCGAGCTGCATGTAGGCGCAGCCGTAATTCTGCCGGGATTTCGAACCTGGATGGTTCACCGTGTAGAGATCCGGGAAAAAGAGATAGTCCACCTTTCGGGAGACCAACTCCGCCACGTGCCCGGTGACGAGCTTGACGGGAAAGCACATCTCGTCCAGGGCGAACTCCTGGCCCAACGCGATGGTCTTTTCCGAGGTCGGGTCCGACAGCAGGACATTGCAGCCGAGCGACTTGAAAAAAGGGAAAAACATCGGGAACATCCCGTAGGTGAACAACGCCCTCGGCAGGCCCACGGTCTTTTGTCCGGGAACCAAGGTTCCGTCATAGCCCTCGAAAACGAAGTCGGCCACCTGCTTGCTGAAGACGTCCAGGTCCCCGGGACCGCCCGCTTCCACGGGATCGGCCGTGGCGGATTCAGGCGCGGCGTCCAGGTCGAACCCCTTGAACGCGGTCCCGCCCCCGCGCCGCATCTCCTCCCGGGCCAGAAGAGCCGCGCCATATGCACCGGTGACGCTGAAGAAGGGAGCGACCTGGACATCCTTTCCCGTCAGGGCGCGGAAGGCGTTCAGCACCCCCTGGTTGAAGGCCAGTCCGCCCTGCAGAAGAATCCGTTCTCCGATCGGCTTGCGCCCGACAACGCGGTTCAGATAATTCCGCACGATGGAGTAGCAGAGCCCAGCCGCGACGTCCGGCAGGGAGGTTCCGCGCGACAGGTGCGTGCCCACGCTCGACTCGATGAACACCGTGCAGCGTTCGCCGAGATTGACCGGTTTCTCCCCCTCCAAGGCCATGCGGGCGAAATCTCGGATATCGACGCCGAGCTTCTTGGCCTGTTCTTCCAGGAATGATCCGGTCCCGGCCGCGCAGACCTTGTTCATCTGAAAATCCACCACGCGGCCGTCCTTCAGCGCAATGTACTTGGAATCCTGGCCGCCGATCTCGAACACCGTGTCCACGCCGGGTGCGAACCATACCGCGGCCCGGGCCTGGGCGGTGATCTCATCCTTGACCGAATCCGCTCCGACCAGTCGTCCGATCAGAACGCGCCCCGAGCCCGTCACTCCGACGCCCGCGACAACGACGCTGTCCATGAATTCCCGCCGCAGGCTCGCCAGTCCCTCCCGCACGGCCCGCACCGGATTGCCGGCGGTCCGCAGGTAGCGGTAGCCGAGGATGTCCCCTGTTGCACCGACGAGGGCCAGATTGGTGCTGGTGGAGCCGACATCAATGCCGAGATGGCAGGCCACCGGCTCCTCCGCGTCAAACCGCAGGCACTCGTGCCGCCCCTCCGCGTCCCCAAGCCCGAAGGAACGCAAGGGAGCCAATGCGTCATCACCCTCCTCGGCATACAGCTCCGTTGCGCCGTCAAGGGCGGCCAGAACGGCGGGCAGGTCGAAACGAAGGCCGCCCCGCGCGGCGAGGATCGCGGCGCCGATTCCGGCCACATTGGCGGCATGCTCCGGCACCAGGAAGTCGGCCTCGCCCAGGCCGAGGATCTCACGGAAGACCCGCGCGACGGTTTCATTGCGGGCCACGCCTCCGGCGAAAAGGATGGGCGTGCGCAGGGGAAGTTTCCGCAGCACCGCGTTCCGGTAGTTCTTGACCATGGAGTAGGCCAGCCCCAAGAGGATGTTCGCGACCGGAACCCCCTCCTGCTGGTGGTGCGTGATGTCGGTTTTGGCGAATACGCTGCACCGTCCCGCGATTCTCGGATAGGATCCGGCCAGCGAAGCATTCGAGGCATAATCCTCGATGGCCATTCCCAGCCGCGAGGCCTGCTCTTCGAGAAAGGAGCCGGTTCCCGAGGCGCAGTTGGAATTCATGGCCACCTGGATGCGGGAGCCCTCCGGCTCGTCCAGGCCGACGATGTACGCGGACCCCTGGCCGCCGATGGAGACGATGGAGCTGATGCGCCCATCAGTCCAACGCCCTCCCTCGACCAATGCGGCGATCTCATTGACGCGCTCCAGGCCGCAATGATCGGACAGCATCCTGCCGCCCCCGCCGGTGATCGCCCCGAGGCAGATGGTCACGGGGTCGACACGCTCCGAAACCTCTTGAAGAAGCGCCCGCGCCGTTTCAACGAGCCGCCCCCGATGCGGCGCATAGCCGGACCACGCCAGGCCGCCTTCTTCATCCAACAACGCGGCCTTCACCGCCGAATAGCCGATATCGAGACCCAGGCTGCATTTCATTGACGGAACTCCTTTTCATGCGGATTGGCGCATTCCGCCGCCTCAATGGACCGCGGCCGCAGGCTTCGCCGACGGCCGTGGTCCAGGCGGGTCAGCGGCGATGTTGATAACGAATTTCAATCCAACACGGCCGAGGTATACGGTTTCGTTTACCTGCTTGTCAAGGAAAAAGTAAACGAGTAAGTTTACCAAAAAAGTACAGGTTTCAAATGAAAAAAATGACGCAAAAACAGCTGGATATCATCAACGCCGCATTGCTGGAGTTCGAGGCGAACGGATTTCCCGGCGCCGGCATGGAGCGGGTCGCCGATCTGGCCAGGGTTTCGAAGCGGACCTTGTATCGCTATTTCCCGAACAAGGAATCCCTCTTCACGGCCATGATGGAATATCTGCACGGACAAAGCCTGGAGATTCCCCTGCCCGTGTTTTCGCCGGAACTCCCCGCCAAGGACCAGCTGAACGCATTGCTCGAAGCCATGTTCCGCAACCTGAACGTCGAACGGAACAGACGCCTGGCGCGCATCATCCTCGCGGAGATGGTCCGCGATCCTGAGCATGGACGCCTGCTGAACCAGGCCGCCTGGCCGCAGGAAGCAGGCCCCCTTCGCTGGATCAGGGACGCCATGGCGGCCGGCGCCATCCGGTCGGGCGATCCGGAAATCGCCTTTCAGCAGCTGTCCGCCGTGGTGAAGTCGTATTTCTACTGGCCGCGAGCGCATGGAAGCGCATCCCTGCTCACCACGGAAGAGCTGCGGCTCGCCGTTGATGACACGCTGGCCTTGTTCTGGGCCGCCTATGGGGGCGATTCGGACCAAGCACGGCCGTGAATGGACGGGCCTAGAACCTACACCCCAGGTTCACGCCGAAGGTGAACGGCTCCCCGGCCCTGCCGAACCATTGCGTGCCGCTTTGAAACGCGCGGGTCACGTATGTGGCGTTGAAGAGGTTCCTGCCCCACAGGTACACTTCATAGCCATCGTGCTCATACCCCAGCTTGGCGTTGACGGTCTGGTAGTCGCCCTGCGCCACCTGGTTGGCCAGATCAAAGTAGTTCTTCCCGATGCGGTTGTATTCCGCGTTCACGAAGAAGCCGTTCTGGAAATGGTATGTGCTGCCGAGATATGCCGTGTATCCCGGAATGTTGGGGTTGCGTTTGCCCGCGTAGTCGGTCGTGCCGTCGTTGAACTCATCGAACACCGAATGGGTGTAGCCGAATCCGCCGAACATCTCGAGGCCGCTCAGGGGTCGTGCCCGGAATTCGGCTTCGAATCCCTTGCTGCTGGAAGACCCGGCGTTCACGATGGTGAAGTTGGGATAGCTCGGAACCTCCACCTGTTGATCGTCCCACTTGATGTAGAAAACCGACAGATTGAGCTGGAGGCGCTTGTCAAACCACTCACTCTTCACGCCGGTCTCATAGTTCCAGGTGTACTCCGCATCGTAGGCGGTGCCGGGGTCGGACTTGAGATTGAATCCCCCGCTCTTGAACCCGCGTGATGCGCTCACATAGGCCATCAGATCATCAGAGAATTTGTAGTCCACGGCCAGCTTGGGCAGCCACGCCTGGAACAGCTTCTCCGTTTCTCCGGCTTGATCGGCGTAGCCGAAGACGGCCCCGCCTTTCCATTGGTAGTCATAGCTTTTCCGCTCCCGGTCATAGCGCAATCCCAATGTGCAGGTGAGCCTGTCCCAAAAGGTGTAGCTCGCCTGGCCGAATACCGCAGCCCCATTGGTATCCGTGTCGCCTCGCTGAAGAAAGTTGGTGATGGGCGCGGCATGGCGGTCCATCCACGCGGAAAGGTCCTCGTCCTCATGGAAGGCGTACAAGCCCACCAGCCATTGGAAGGGATCACCCGTGTCGGACACCAGCCTTATTTCCTCGCTGAACAGTTGGATGCTCTTCTTGCGCAACTGCACGGCGATGTCGGCGGCGGTGAAGTCTCCATCGGTGTTCATTTGCGTGTCTTCGGTGCGCGCGGCGGTGATGGACACCAGTTTCATGCCGTCAAGGTCGCGCTCCGCGCGCAGGGATGAGCCGTAGGCGTTCTTGTCGGCCAACCCGTCATAATCGAGGCTCACGTCGTGGGGATGGTCCTTGATGCCGTCCAGCCGCGCGAACTCCGCGTATTTCGCCGAATAATCCTGGACCTCGAGGTTCCAGAGAAAATCCCAGGCATCATCGGGCCGCCAGTCCAGCGTCAGGCGGCTGTCCACGTCTTCGGAACGGTCCGCGTCGTCGGCACCGGTTGCGGTGTTCGTGAAATAGCCGTCCGTCGCCTGATACCGACCGGAAAAGCGGACGCTCAACTCGTCGTCCACGAGCGGCCCGCCGAAGGACGCGCCGGTGGTGCGGGCGGCGTGGTTTCCCACTCCGGCGTCAAGCGCGGCGCTCCATTCGTTCCCAGGCTTCCTGGTCACGACATTGATGATGCCCGCCTCGGCGTTGCGGCCGTACAGCGTGCCTTGAGGGCCCTTGAGCACTTCGATGCGTTCCACGTCAAACAGGGAGATGTCGAAATTGGAATAATAGACGTCATCGACATAAAACCCCAAGGATGGCGCCGTGCCGTGCATGGAGGTGATGCCGCGCATGGAGGCGAAGCTGCCCAACGATGCCTTGGGACCGGACTTCACCATATGCAGGTTCGGGGTTTTCTCGAATATTCTGGATGTCTCGTCCACCCCGAAACTTTCGATCTGTTCACTGGTGTACACGGTGACGCTTGCCGGTACCGCCTGAACATTCTCTTCCTGCTTCTCGGCGGTCACGGTGATTTCTTCCAGGGTATACGGCCCCTGGTTATCTTGAGCGTCGGCGTGCTCGGCACGCGCAGGCTGACCGCCAAAAAGCAACACGGCAAGCTGTGCGACGGTCGCGAGAAACAGTCCTCTCCGCATGTTGTCCTCCAGCAAACGGCATGCTCGCATGCCGGCATATCCGCGCCTGAAACGGCGAACTGCGGAGGACAATAGGAAATGACGCCGGACGAATCTAACCGAGAAAGTTGTTTTTTTGCCCGCATAAACCGCTTCAGGTCCGCGCGGAGACGGCATGGCCCGCCGCCCCGCCAAGGGCGGAACAGCCGTCCAGCGGGTGAGCGGAACGCCGGTATGAGGATGTTCAGCGCAGATTGAAGACGAATGGGATGAGGACGAGGGTGGCCACGAAATGGCCGTCCACGCGGCCGGGCACGAAGCGGAAACGCCGGGCGGCCCGCAGGGCGGCATCGTCGAAGACGTCGGGCGGATCGGCCTTGTGGACCGAACAGGCCTGCGGATTGCCCTGCTCGTCCACCACGAGCCGTACAAGCACCCGGCCCTCCTGGTGCAGGCGACGGGCCTGGGTCGGATACTCGGGCACCACCCGGCGCAACACCGACGGCCGCGTGTCCACCGCGTCCGCGTCATAGGCCAGGATCCCGCCCACGTTCTTCGCCACCCGGCCGGAACCGGCGGGAGCGGCCGGTCCAGCGGGCCCCTCAGACGCGGATTGCCGGGGTTCCGCCTTGGGCGGCTCCGGCGGAGCGGGCTCCTCGGGGCGAGGCTCTTCGGGCGCGGGCGTGGCCTTCTCCACCTTGCGCGCGCTGATGGCCTTTTCCTTCTTGACCGGCCGGGGCTTCGGCGTTTCAGAACGGGATTCCGGGCGGGGCGGCTCGGGCCGGGCCTCGGGCTGGACCGGGGCCGCCGCCTGCGCCGGTCCAGCGAATTCCGCCAGAGTCACCTCGTACACCTTGGGAGGCAACGGTTCGGACCCCGCCGAGCAGGCCAGCACCGCGGTGATCAAGGCGACATGGAACAACAGGGAAAAGAGGACGTCGTCGAGGCGCATGCCTAGCTCCGGTCCTCCGCAAGCCCCTCGGCCACAACGCCGAACTTCTCGATGCCCGCCGCCTTGATCTCGCCCAGGACCTCCACCACCCGGCCGTAGGGCACCTCCCGATCCGCCCGGAAATAAAGGTGGTTGCCCGGAGCCAGCCGCTTCAAGGCCGGAGCCAGCTCGCCGGGCTCCAGCCGAAGCTCGTCCAGGAACAGGGAGCCGTCCGCCTTCATGGTCAACAGCAGTCCCTCGTCCAGGCTCAGGGTCTCCACGGCCTTGGCTTGCGGCAGGTTCACGTCCACGCCCTCGGTCATCATCGGCGCGGTGACCATGAAGATGACCAGGAGCACGAGCATCACGTCCACAAAGGGCGTGACGTTGATCTCGGCCATGAAACCGTTCTTCGCCGACGCGCCCACGGTCAACGCCCCTTGTCCGGAGACAGCGCGCCGTTGGGCCCTTCCTGACGCAGCCGGTTGAGGAACAATCCGGCGAAACTGACGCACTGCCCCTCAATGCCGCCGATCATGCCGAGGAAGATGTTGTAGCCCGCTGTGGCGGGAATGGCCACGGCCAGCCCCACCGCCGTGGCGATGAGGGCCTCGGAGATTCCCGGGGCGACCGTGGCCAGCGCCGCGGATTTCATCTGACCGATGGAGTGGAAGGAATGCATGATGCCCCAGACCGTGCCGAACAGGCCGATGAAGGGCGCGGTGTTGGCCGTGGTGGCCAACAGCGGCAGGGCCCGCGACAGGCCGCGCATCTCCTCGGCCACGCCGTGGCGCAGCACCCGGCGCATGTTGTCCGCCAGAAGGCGCTCCAGGTCGCCCGTCTTGGCCAGCCGGTCATACTCCCGGGTCCAGAGCGCGGTCATCCGGCTCGACAGCGGCAGCTCCGGCGAACACAGGCGGTTCATGGCCTTGCTGAAGCGTTCCCCGGAAAGAAGGGCCGCGATGCCCTGCTCCATGTCGCGCCGCGCGCGGTTGAGCGTGCGCCACTTCGCCGCCATCAACGCCCAGCTGAACAGGGACATGCAGGCCAGAAACCCCAACACGAACTGGGCCACCAGCGTGGCCTGCGACAAGATAGGAAGCAGATCTCCCAACATGAACCTCTCCTTGCGCGATTCTCTTCACGCTCCGCGCGCGGGCGGAGCCGAACATCTGATGCTACCGAACGGAGGGATCGTTTTCTGCCCCGGGAAGGAGTTTTCCTGCCCCGATCCGGCCGGCCGGTTTTTCTGGCTCAAGCCGTGACCACCTCCTCCGGGCGGGACACGGCCCCGTCCAGGGACAAATCCAGGAACCTGCCGGCGGTCGTTGGAATATCCTGGAGATCATGGGTGACCAGGATCGCCGCCGCCCCGGAAGAAGCCAAGAACCCCTCCAGCTTCCGCCGCAGTTCCAACCGCAGGGCGACATCCAGCCCGGTGAACGGCTCGTCCAACAGAAGGAGGTCCGGCCTGACGGCGAAGGCCCGAGCCAGGGCCACCCGCTGCCGCATGCCGCCGGACATCCGGCCGGGATAGGCTGAGAGGAAATCGCCGAGTCCCATCTCTCCCAGCAGTTCCGCCGCCCGTTCTCCCGCCTCGCCGTCCCCGATCCCCACGGCCAGCTGGGGCAGGATCACGTTCTGCAGGGCAGTGCACCAGGGCAGCAGGCGATGCTCCTGAAAAACGAAGCCGACCCTCCGCGCATTGCGGACGACCCGGCCGCGCGAGGGCCGCTCCAGCCCGGCGGCGATCCGCAGCAACGTGGACTTGCCGATGCCGCTCGGCCCCGTGACCACGAGAAAATCCCCATGTTCCAGCACCAGGTCCAACGGAGGCAGGACCGCACGACCGGCGAAGGCCTTGCCCACCCCCTGAAAACGAAGAGCAGTGTTCATTCCCGCCACCTCCACAGTCTGCGGCGCACCGGCCCGAGCATGAGGCCCTCCACCAGACCCACCACGCACATGCTGAGCAGGGCCAGGGCGTAGATCCCGGCGGTGTCCAGGTTGGTGCGGGCCACGGCCAGGATGTGGCCCAGCCCCTCGTTGGCGCCCAGGGCCTCGGCCAGGATGACCACGCGCATGGCCCCGCCCACGGCCACGGTGCAACCGGAGAGCACCGCGGGAGCCAGGGCCCGGCCATAGACCGCGGCCACCCGCATGGACAGGGGAAAGCGATAGACCCGGACCATCTCCAGAAGGTGGGAATCCACGGCGGAAAGCCCCTCCAGGACGCTCACGTAGAGAATGGGCGCGGCCATCAGAGCCACGATGACCGTGACCATGAGCGAACCCATGCCCAGCCAGAGCATGGCCAGCATGACCACCACCACGCCGGGCACGCTCATGAGGGCCCAGCGGAACGGCGCGAAGACGTCCCTGAACACGGGCCAGGCTCCCGCCAATCCGCCGCAGAGCAGCCCGGCGGCCAGTCCGAGGAACAGGCCGCAAAGCGTCCGCCGCAGACTGGCCGCCAGATGCACGGCCAAAAAGTCCGGCCGTTCCAGCAGGCGGACCAAGGCCTCCAGGGTTTCCAGCGGAGGGGCCACGGCCAATCCCGAGGAACGCCTCGACGCGAACTCCCAGCAGCCCAGCGCCAAGGCCAGTCCGGTCAGGCGGGCCGCCGCCCTGCCCCAGGTCATCCGGCCGCCCCCCAGAAGGCGGGGCCGGGGAGTCTGCCGCCCACGGCCTCCGGCGACTGTTCGAGAAGTATGCGCAGGAAGGCGCGGGAGGCATCCCTGCCCGCTTCACCCATCACAAGACGGATGTCCGTTCCCGGGACCAGGCCCTCCACGGTCTGAGCAGCCAGGGCTGGATAGCATTCCCCCGCCAGGGCGGCGGCTTCGCGCGGATGCGCAGCAACCCATCCGCACTCCGCGGCGTAGGCCGCGCCCAGGACTTCCCGAGCCTCTTGCGCACGGCTCATGGGGCCGAGCATGGCCAGAACCCCGTGGGCCAGAAGCGGGCATTCCGGAAAGGCGGCGGCCCAGGCGTTGCGGATGTCGATGCGCTTCTCCAGAAGCACGCCGCCGGATTCGCGGCTGCGGGCCACCGCGAGACTGGCCGCCGGTTCGCTCAGGAAAACATGCCGGACCTTGCCGAGCAGCAATCGGAGCACGGTTTCCAATCCGCCGCCGGAGTGTTGCAGGGAGTAGGACACCCCGGTCCTGGCCGACAGCGCGCGCAGGAGCAGTTCCGGCATTTCGCCCGGACCGAAAGGCAGACAGACGGTCTGTCCCTCCAACTGTTCCAGCGACTCCAGGTCGGGATCGGAGGAGACGATCCAAAGCGGCGGCGCGGTGAGGGCCAGGAGCGTCACCGGCAGCCCGCGATTGGAAAGGACGGCGGCGGCGGCCAGGGAGAGCACCGCCGCGTCGATCTGCCCCCCGGCGGCAAGGGCCCGAAGCTGGTCCGGCGAATTCCAGGGCGTAAAGGCGGCAGTAAGTCCCTGCGCCTCCAATGCTCCCGTCCGTACAAGCCGCAACAGCGGCAGGGTCTCGGCGACGGGCGGGCCGGAGAGCCGCAACGTGGCCGCACCGTTCCCGGCCACGGATCGAGGCGCGGCGGCGACAGCCGCGCAGGCCGCCAGAAAACCCAGGAAGCGGCGGCGCGTCATGCCGCCGCTTCCCTGCATTCCATCATGAGGCATCACGCTCCTCCGGTCATCAGAAGCTCACCCGCCAGGTGGCGGTGACGGCGGCCCCGGGCTGGCGCACGACCAGGCCGCGCGAGGTGGCCTGGTAGTTGTTGTAGACCTCGTTGAAGAGGTTGGTTCCGGCCAGGACGATCTGGTTCTTCAGCCCGTCG